>JAKSUD010000123.1 GCA_024409185.1 archaeon | reverse complement strand
AAACATCAATACGGTAACAAGCCATGACCTTAATTTAAGTTTCCATACTCCAGCCATATTTTTCACTCCTATATTTTTTGTTGTATTATTAAATGAGTTTGTTTTATTTTTTTATTTTTTTAAGAGAAGATTAACCGTTTCATTAGAATAATAATTTATTTATTATCTTTTAATTCTTCTATTATTTTAGTTAAATTATCAATTTTATCATTAAGTTCTTTAATTTCTGCTTTAAATATTTTTCTTTCTTCTGTTAATTCTTTAATATTATCTTTATTTGAATAAGCAGCTGAGATTGATCCTGTTAGGATACTTATTGTTAAGAAACCAATTATTACAAGAATCATAGATAAAATTTTACTTTCAACAGTAACAGGAGTAATATCTCCATAACCTACAGTTGTAATGGATGTAATAACAAACCAAAAACTATCAATTAAACTAAGATTAAGAGGTTCAAGAGTACTGATAAAGAATCCTGAGAATAAAATAATTAGAATAACAAAAATTAATATTTTATCTAAGTGACATTCTTTAATGAATCTTAAAAATCCTTTAATTTCATGTCTTAAAATTATTAATAATTTAAATATATGCATTAATCTAAAGATAAATATTATATAAAATACTTTAATAAATAAGAAATAATAGAATATTAAAGGAATTGATGCTAGTATATCACACCAATGTTTTTTGAAATATTTTTTTCTATCTTCAGATTTATATAATCCATATGTAAATCTTAAAAAAATAAGTGCTGAAATAAATAAATCTAATAAAATTAATGTTTTAAAAAATGTTGCTGGTAAAATATAAACTGAACATACAAGTAGTAATCCACATTCTATTAAAATTAATATATGTAATATTTTAATAAAAATTTCTTTAAAATTTACCATAAGTAACACTCTCTATAAAATTAAAAGTTAAATAATGAAGTTTGACCTTTTTCACGAGGTTCTTCAGCAGATTTTTCTTTTTTAACTCTTTTTTTATTTTCTTTTTTATTTTTAGATTTTTTCTCTTCTTTATTCTTAGATATACTATCTTCAACATTTACTAATTCAATATCATCATTAGAATTAAATATTCTTCTATTTGAAGTATTTAAATCAAATTCTTCACTAATTTCTTTAAATAACTCATCTATATCAGTTGAATTATCATTATCAGTTAATTTTTCTGTAGTTGTATCCTTAGCAATAGAATTATTTTCTTTAAAATCATCATTTTGTGAGTTAAATTCTTCAAATATGCCTTTTTTGATGTTTTCTCTCCAAAGTTCTTTTTCTTCTTCTCTCATCTCTGCTTTTTTAGCTTCCATTTTAGTAATGACTTTTTTAGGAATCTTTTTCTTTCTAAAACGTTTGATTTCATCATCTTCAAGTTCTAAAAAGTCAGCTATTTCCCAAGCTACTTCATTATTCTGGAACATTATTTCAAAATAAGGGAAAATTGTATAAGCTACTTCAAGAGAAATATGCATTTTTAATTCCATTTTTTCAGCTATTCTATCTCTTAAAGCTCTTTTACCTCTTGAGCGAGCCATTAAACTAAAAGCCATTGGGCTTTGTACTTTTGAGAATTTTTTATAAGTTTGATCTTTAGATAAAGCAACTCCAGGACCCATAAAATCAGATGCATATCTCCAATAAGCATATTCTCTTGATTGTCTTGTACGGCCAAAGAATAAATCTGCTTTACTAATCATTTCATAAGCTTTCTTAATTTCATGTTTTTTCTCATATTCACGAGGAATATTTTCTGCAATATACTCCATAACAAGAGAAGGATCTTCTTTCATTTCAAATAAAGAAGTTTTAACTTTAGCAGCATCTTTACTTTTAAGAACTCTTGTAACGCCATCAAAAATTGTAGCAGTATTATCTTTTTGACTTGTTACTTCAAGTGCTTCTTCATCAAGTTCTCCTCCTTTTTCAACAATGACTTGTAATGTATTAAGTGCTGAACGTAAATCTCCATTTGAACGTTTAGCAAGCTTTTTAAGAAGTTCTTGATCAGCTTCAACACCTTCTTCTCTTAAGATTTTTCTAAGTAATGCATTAATAGTTGGAGTTCTAATTTTAGTCATTTTAATGACTTTAGCATTATTTTTAATAGTAGCTATTTGTTTACTATAAAAATCATTAGCCATCATAACAATTGGCTGTTTAGAATCTTTAATAATTTTATTTAATGCAGAGGCTCCTCCTCTGTCTTGATTTCCTTGAAGACCGTCAACTTCGTCCATTATAATAAGTTTTTTATTTTCACCAAATAAAGACATTGTAGAAGATGATTCACCAACAGTAGCCATAATAACATCTTTAGAACGTTTATCACTTGCATTTAGTTCTATAAATTCAGAGAATTCATTAGCTATAATATGTGCCATTGTAGTTTTTCCTGTTCCTGCAGGACCAACTAAAAGTAAAGCAGGCTGTGGATTTCCAGCTTTCCATGCCTCTACCCATGCTTGAATCTCCATTTTTTGTTGTTTATTACCGACAACATCTTCAAATGTTTTAGGACGGTATTTTTCTACCCATAACATGTTTTTACCTATTATGTATAAAATTAATTATCTAATAAATCATTAATAACTATAAATTATATCTAAATTGATTAGATTTATAAAAATTTAGTGAGTAATGCTTCTAATTGGATTCTTGGATTAGCACCTTCTCTTATTCTGAAATCAGTTTCAGCTAATGCTCCAATTAAATCCATATAAATCTCACCATCCATTTTACCATCCATTACTCTTTTAGATAATTCTTGATAAATTTGATTAACCATATCTTCTCCACTTGTACCTTGTAAAATCATCACATCACGGAGAGTATTTCTTGCTTTAATAAAGTCCCCCATTAAAGCACTATTAATCATATTTTTAATTTCTTGAGGTTTAGCTTTAGAAACAACACCATAAACACCATCTTCAGTAATAACTTCACCAGCAGAAGCAGCAGACTGAAGCATGTTTACTGATTTACGCATATCTCCTTCACTGAAGTAAACAATAGTTTCTATAGCTTTATCTTCATATTCAAATCCTTCTTGACTTGCAATATATTTTAATCTTTCTACAATTTCTTCCCCTTTAATTGGAGCAAATCTAAATATAGCACATCTTGATTGAATAGGATCAATAATTTTAGAAGAGTAATTACAGGATAAAATAAATGATGCAGTTTTAGTATACATTTCCATTTCACGTCTAAGAGCATGTTGTGCATCTTTAGTCATATTATCTACTTCATCTAAAAAGATAATTCTAAATGGTGCTCCAACAGGTTTTAAACGGCAGAAATTCTTAATATTTGTTCTTACAGTTTCAATACCTCTTGCATCTGAAGCATTTAATTCTAAAAAGTTTGCTCTCCAATTATCACCAAGAATAGATTTAACAAGAGCAAGAGCAGATGTGGTTTTTCCTACACCTGCAGGACCTGTAAACATTAAATTAGGCATACTTTCACCATCTACATACTTTTTTAATCTATCTACAATATGTTTTTGTCCTACAACATCATCTAAAGTTTGAGGTCTGTATTTTTCTACCCAAGGTCCCATCATTTTATCACATCATTTTATTTCTTTAATTTTATAATTACTCAATAAAACTTATAAATTCAATAAACTTTTGAATTCTTTAATATTTAAATATTGTTTTTAATCTTAATTTAAATTAT
>JAKSUD010000122.1 GCA_024409185.1 archaeon | reverse complement strand
TAAATTACATTTAAATAGCATAACCTACAAATAATAAATTATTAAATTTAACTTGATAAAAATTATATTATTAGTAAATTATAATTTAATTAATTCAAATAGGAGATAAACTATGGAAGTATTTAAAAAAAGAGGTGCATTGACCCATTTTCAAATATTAAGTGAAATTTCAAAACAAGAACCTCATTTAAAACAAAAAGACTTAGCTCAACGTTTAGGAATTACAATTCAAGCAGTTTCTGAAAATATTAAAACTTTAACTGAACTTGGATATATTACTTCAAAAGAAGGAAGAGCACCTTATAAAATAACTCAAAAAGGAATTCTTAAAGTTAAAAAAGATGCTATAACTCTTAAAAAATACTCAGACTCTGTTCTTGAAACAATGAATTATTATAAATCTGTTTGGCCAGCTATTGCTACTGATGATTTAAAAGAAGGGGACGAAGTAGGATTATTCATGGAAAATGGTCTTTTATATGCTTCTTTAAATACTGATGAATCTGCATGTGCTGATGTTTTATTTGATTGTGAAAAAGGTTTTGATGTTGCATTAAGTAACCTTAGAGGAACTATTGATATAAAAGAAAGTTCTGTTATAATCATTACTATCCCACCTATAAAACAAGGTGGATCTAAAATCACAGATTTAGATAAAATAAAAGAAATTTATGATGAAAAACATAAAGAATTTGGTTTAAATCAAATCGATAGAGTTGCAGCTATTGGTACAATTGCTCATGCAGTAGCTAATAACTTAAACATTCCTGTAGACATTGAATTTGCAGTAACTGATTCTATTTTAAGTGCACATAGAAAAGGTTTAAATGTATTATTATTAGCTGTTGGAGACATGACCAAAAACATAAGCAAAAAATTAGAAGAAAATAATGTTAAAGTAACAGTTATTTCTGCAATTAAATAATTTAATTGTAGTTAACTGTTAAAACTATAAACTTATTTTCTTTTTAGAAATATTACTCTTTTTTACTTATTTTTTAATTATTATAATTATTTAATCATTTTTTAATTATTTTAACTTATTTTTTAATTATCTATGATAATATTATTCAACATTTTCAATCAAATTAGGATTTTTTATTTTATATCTAAATATTACATTTAAAAGAATAATATAAATTATAGCAATGATCACTTCAGATAAAGCAATGCTTAAAATCACACCTAACCCATACATATTAAAAGTAGATTCAAAATAATAAATAAATACTATAATAAGACCTACTCTTAAAATACTACCCATAAAAGAGAAAACACTTAATCCCAGACCATCTAAAACCTTTCCAGAAACCAATGAAATTGGAGTAAATAAACAAATTACAACTAATGAAACAACATACCAAGTACCAACAAATTCTGCAATAGGTGAGAAATAAGATATAATTGTGGAATGGAATAAAACTAAAACAATAGAACTTATTACTGCAAGTATAATTGCTATTTTAATACCATAATAATAAAATGATTTTAAATTAGTGTGTTTATTTGCACCAAGTAAGTGAGCAGTAATACTTAAAGTACTACGAGCTGCACCTCTACTTGGAGATAACATTAAATCTTTAATTTGATTAGCTAAAGAATATACTGAAATAGCTATTGGCCCTCCAACAAAAGATAAAACTAAGTTAATATAAGTACCCAATACTGTGAAAGTTGATCTATCTAAGAAGTTAGGGACGGTTACCTTAAAAATCTCTTTAACAAATTTAGTTTTAAAATGGAAATTACTTAATTTAACAGGTACAAAACCTTTTTTTACAAAATATAAATATATAAATAAACCTAAAGGTAATAAAGAAGAAATAATAGTGGCACAAGATAATCCCACAATTCCTAAACCAAAATAAAATGCAAAAATAGGATCTAAAGTTAAATTTAAGATACTTCCAGCAATTAAGAATATTGTTGGTTTTCTAGTTTCCCCTTCTGCTTGTAATGTTTCTGGGAAATACTCATTAAAAATAAAAATAAATGAAAATAATAATAAAGGCACTAAATAACTAATCACTAAACTAGCATTAGCTTTAAAATTCATAAATATTAATAAACTTTCTAAAAATGGAATTTCTATTAAAGGAAGAAGAATACTCACTATAATACACATCAAAAAACCATGCATCATCACATTATTTGCTTTTTCATTTTCGTCAACTCCTAAAAATCTACTCATTAAGGAGTTTGTACCTTGACCTATAGTACTTCCAAAAGTACCAATTAAAACAAATAAAGGTGTTGCTACACCTACTGCTGCAACAGCATTATGACCTAATCCTCCTGCCCATGCTAAATCAATAAGACTGTAAATAGCATCAAACATAGCAAAAGCTATTAACGGAATAGACATCTTTTTAAATGCTTTTTTTGGTTCATTAACCATTAATTCATTAATATCCATATTAATACCCATTTATCATTTCTCTTTTTGTAATTTTAATAATGCAGAAGCTATATCTATTGGATTATAACCTTCTCTAATCAAATCTTCAATAATTGGAACTTCATTATCAATATTACCATGTTCAATAGTATAAACAATTTTATTTAATACTAAATTATTCTTAATCTCATCCATTTGTTTAAATGAAGGAACTTTTTGTTTTATAATCTCTGTTTTTGCATAATTTTCAATATCACGAAGTCTATAAATTTCTTTTCCTGCAACAAAAGTAAATGCATAACCACATCTTCCTGCTCTACCAGTTCTACCTATTCTATGAACATAATCTTCTTTATCATGAGGCAAATCATAGTTAAAAACAGCTTCAATATCTACAATATCAATTCCACGAGCAGCCACATCAGTAGCAACAAGGACATCAAGTTTGCCATTTCTAAATCTTGCCATAGCTTTATCTCTTAATTCTTGCTTGAGATCCCCATGAATACCACTAACAGCATAACCTCTTGCTTTTAAATCATCTGCAAGTTTATCAACACGTCTTTTAGTATTACAAAAAACAAGAGTTTTTCTTAAATCATAAACATTTAAAAGTGTTGTTAAAGTGTCTAATTTTTGTTTTTCTCTTGCTTCATAATAATATTGTTCAACATTAGAAACAGTTAATTCTTTTTTAGTAACTTTTATATTTTTAGGATTACTTTGATATTTAGTAGCTAAATTTCTTATTTCTTTTGGAAAAGTAGCTGAAAATAATAAAGTTTGTCTTTGTTTAGGAGTGAATTTTAAGATTTTTTCAATATCTTCTCTAAAACCCATATCTAACATTTCATCAGCTTCATCTAAAACAACAGTTTCAACACCAATTAAATCTAAAGTTCCTTTATTAATATGATCTATAATACGACCTGGAGTTCCTACAACAATATGAACTCCTTTTTTAAGAACTCTAATTTGACGACCTATTGGTTGACCTCCATAAACAGATGAAACTTTTAAACCATCCATATATTGACCTAATTTTTTAAGTTCTTTAGATACTTGCATAGCTAATTCCCTTGTAGGGCAAATTATAATAGCTTGAGGTGATTTATCATCTAAAAATAACTTATTTAAAATAGGAATTCCAAAAGCAATTGTTTTACCTGTTCCAGTTTGTGCTTGAGCTAAAATATCCTCACCTTTTAATGCAGGTGGAATAGCTAAAGCTTGTACATCTGTTGGCTTTTCAAATCCCATTCTTTCTATAGCTTGTTTAAGCTCAAAAGACATTTTAAAATCTGAAAATTCTA
>JAKSUD010000121.1 GCA_024409185.1 archaeon | reverse complement strand
TCGGTTCTATCATTTGTCTTTCATTATTTGTGTCTCTCTAATATATTTTTTTTCTATGTAACTGACCAGTATTTTTTTCACTTATTCTATTTTTTTTTTTTTATCTTTTTTTTATTTTTTTTTTTTTTTTATTGGTATTTTGTTCATTGTCCTAAGTTTTTTGTTTTTTTTTGAATATTTTATAAACATATTTATAATATTATGAATAAATATTAAATCATAGTAGATTTTTCTAAAGTTATCTTTATATTTTTAATTAGTTTATTACTTAATTAACTAGATAAGAATACTTTTTCTATTATAATATGTTAGGAATTTTATTAAAAAATTCAAAGGGATTTTTATGATTTATATTTTAGGGGCTTGAAATATTTATCGTAGGATTTTTTATTATAAATTAACTTAGGAGGTATTTTTTGGATTTTAAAAAATATTTGTTGTGTTTTTTAATCATTACTTTAACTTTATTATTAAGTTCATCAGTAAGTGCTACTGAAATTGATGATAATTCAATAGATGATTTGTCAGTTTCTGATATGTCTATTGAAAATTTAGATAATGGTGTTGTTAGTGATGAGATTAAGGATGTTAATGTTGTTGAAAAGGATAATAAGATTAATGATATTAGTGCTGCTAATCTTGAAGTTAAAGATATTCAAGAAATTAATAATCTTAAAGAGGGAGGTTCTAATATAGAAGTTCCTGAGGATTATTATATGATTGATGGTGAAGAAATCTTTGAACATCAAGACGAACTTGAAAAAGCTTTAGCTGATTATATTAAAGAATATTATGATGATTATGATGAAAATCCAGGTTATGAATATTTAAGATATGTTAGAGATTATTTATTTGAAGCAGAATATAATGATTTTAATTATGATTTTGCTTTAGGTGCTTATAAAACTTTATTTAAAACAGGTTTATTTAACTTAAGTATGGCATGTTCTACTATTCGTAATGGTAATTTTTATGGTAGGAATTTCGATTGGTTATATTGTGATTTAGCGGATTTTGTTATCAAATCTCCTGCTACTGAAAATAGGCATGAAGTAATAGGGGTTGCTTCATCTATTCCAACATTATCTCAAGATTTTGTTTTAAGTGGAAATTATAGTTTCTTTTATGAAATTCTTCCATTCCAACTTGTAGATGGTATTAATGATGCAGGTTTAGTTTGTTGTATTAATGTTGTTCCAACTGGTGACAAAGAAGGTTCAACTATAATTAATCCAGCTATTGAAAATAAAACTGAAATTTGTTCTTTAATACTTCCACGTTTTATTCTTGATAACTTTGATAATGCAAGAGATGCTGTAGAATATATTAGAGATTATGTATCAATTTATCAACCAACAGTTATTGAACTTCATTCATTAATTGCTGATGAAAATGAAACTTATTTACTTGAATTTTTCGATGGTAAGACTCATGTTACAAATATGACTGGTACTAATAGATCTTTTATGACTAATTTTTATTTAACTGATGTAGTATTTAATGCAGATGGAAGTGTATACACTCCTGAAACTAAAACTGCAACTGAAAATCCTGTATCTACAAATAATATTACTAAACATGGTCATGGTCTTGAAAGATATAATTTAATTAATGAAAGATTTAACGACCTTCAAACTGAAGCTGATATGAGAGCACTTTTAGAAGATTTAACTTATACTCATATGTGTGATAACAATACTGTTTCATTTTGGTATAGTGAATATGCTCATAATTTAGGTATTGTTGATATTACTCTTGATAATATGAATATTTCTGAGTTAGCACCTTTAATTAAGGCTGCTAAAGAGAAATGAGAAAAAAGATCAAGAGTATTTGGTGATGAAGGTTGGGGTGCAGCTTATACTGGACATGCTTGTGTTTATGATATAGAAAAACGCCAATTTTCAATTAGAGTTCAAGAAGAGAAAGATGAATATGTATTTGCACTTTCTTCCACTCCAAAGGTTATAAAAATTACACCAATTCTTAAAGAGACTTATTATGGTGAAAATATTACTGGATCTATTGATTCTGAATTAAATGGTGTTATTAGTGCTATAATCGATGGTGCTATTTATAATGGTACTGTTGTTAATGGTAAATTTGTCTTAAATGGTACTGATAAATTAAATGCAGGAACCTATGATGATATTTACTTTACTTTTGTAGCTGATGATAATTCTACTGCAGGTCATGCTATTATTCCGGTCACCATTAAAAAACAAGGTGTTGTTATTACTGTAGGTGAGATTAAAGGAAAAGTAAACTCTAAATTTAGAGTGCCTGTAAAAGTAACAGACAAAAGAGGCAATCCAGTAAACGAAGGAATAATTTCCCTTTCTATTAATGGGGTAATTTATACTGCTCCTGTAGTTAATGGTGTTGCTATTGTTGAAGGAATTTTACATACTGCAGGTAAATTTGTAGCTACTGTTAGTTTTATCAGTGATAATTATGAGTATGCTGAAACATTTACCAATGTTACTGTAACTGATAATTCTACTTCTAATTCTACAAAGGGAATTTTATCTGAAGGAATACCTATGGAACATACTGGTATTCCATTAGTTGTATTATTAATCAGTTTAGTTGCAGTATGTCTTGGATCAATTAAACGTAAATTCTAAATTAAATAGAGGATTTTTATCCTCTAAATCTTTTTTTTAATAATTTTTAAATTATATTTTTATTTTTTCTTGTATTTTTTGTGATAAAATATGGATTTATCTTTAATTTTTTCTTTTTATAGTTTTATTGTGTTGTAAAAATTCTTTTTTATCTTCATAAATTTTTTTACTCAATTTTTTTTAAATTTCTTTTTTCTTAAAATATTAATATTATAACGAACATATTAATTTTAATTAATATAAATAAAAAGGAGATTATTATGAAATTTGAAGATTTGATGGCAAAATGTCCTAAATGTGGATCTCAAGATAAAACTGCTCATAGAAGAATAATTGATAATCATCATGCTCATGCTGAACTTGAATCATTTAAATGTGATAACTGTGGTCATATATTTGAAACCCACAGTCATTCAGAGTATGAAGATAGTGATAAATCAAAAATTATTAATGAATTAAATAAAGTATATTAACTTTGTATTTAGTTAATAGCTGTTTTTTAATAAAATTAGTTGAATAGCTATTTTAATATTAAATTGTAATCAGAGGATAAAATGACATTTCATGTAATGATTATCCCAACTCTTAATTGTCCTGGAAACTGTGCATATTGTTGGGGTTCTGAAGAAAATGCTGAATTAATGGATATTGATGTAATTCATCAAATAGTTAAATGGTTAGAGAATTTTAGAGATGAAGATGTTCACTTTACTTTCCATGGTGGTGAACCACTTCTTGCAGGTTATGATTTTTACAAAGAAGCTCTTCCTTTACTTGCTAATGCTTCTACACATAAAACTGAAGGATTCTCTTTACAGTCTAATTTATGGCTTTTAACAGAAGAAATGGCTAAATTATTCAGTGAATATAATATTGCTGTAAGTACTAGTATTGATGGTCCAAAAGATATTAATGACTATCAAAGAGGAGAAGGTTACTTTGATAAAACAATGAAATCTGTTAAATTAGCTACTGATTATAATATGCAAATTAACTTTGTTTGTACTTTTACTTCTTACTCTAAAGATTTCTCAGATGAAATTTATGATTTCTTTAAAGCTAATGGTTTAAATCTTAAGATTCATGCAGCTCTTCCATC
>JAKSUD010000120.1 GCA_024409185.1 archaeon | reverse complement strand
TATATTAAAATAATTAAATTTATTGTTAATTATTTTTTGATCAAGATATATCAGAAAAAATTTTTATTAAATAATATATAATTCAAATAAGGAGCAAAGATGAAAAGTCTTTTTGTTTTTTTGTTTTTAATTCCATTGATTTTTGGTGCTGAAACACCAGAGTGGACCTTGGAAGTCAAAGATGAACTTATGAGTAACAATCCTATTGTTTTTAAAGCAGGTGTATATACTAAAGTTACTTTCGTATTAAAAAATAAAAAAGGTGAAGGATTTGATAAGTCCACTGAAGAAGATATAAATTTCAAAATTACTTTAGATGATGAAAATTTAGTCTCAGTTGATGATGAATATACAATAAATCCCTCAAATAGCCTAGAATATTCAGCATTTATAGGTCTTAAAATTGGTCATAAAATTACAGACTCAAAATTTAAGTTTAAACTAAAGATTAAAAGTTCTTCTAATAAAGGAAATTTGTTTTTATTAGATGCAGAAGCTAAAATTTCTTTAGAAAAAGTAAAACTTGACATAAAACCTATCATGGAAAAAATATCAGCTGGTACTTATAACCTTTTCAAAATTATGAGTGAGCCATTTAATATTGATCCTATTGAAATAAAACCAATTGACATTAAAAACACTGGAGAGTTTGAATTCCCAAGTTTTATAATCGAGGCCTACGGTAAAAGAAAATTCGAATATTCCCCAGAGAATCCTGCTAATAATGGTATATTATTTGATTCTCAATTTGGTACTAAAATTGATTTTGAAAAATTAAAGAATGCTAAAATTGAATTTGAATTAAAATTAGAAGAAAAACTTGCTGCTTGCTTTGAATTTATTAAACAAAAATTCAGTCTTGAAGTAATTAAAGAAAAATTATTAGAATTAAATGACAAAATAAAACAAGCTATTGCATTTAATACAGAAAATATTTCACCTAAATTTGATTCTACTAATGGACTTACAATTAGAACTGTTATTCCACTTGCTCCTGTAGTAATAACCTGTGAACTCAGAGCTGATTCAGAATTTTCCAAAGATGAAGATATTATAAATCAAGCTTCAGCAGATGCAAATGTAAAATATTATAAAAATGTCATAACTTCTGCTGGTCAAGCTACTTTACATCTAGGAAACCTAAATGCTACTGCTGAATATTTTGCTAAATGTGTATTTTCCACTACTGAATTTGGAGAAAAAATAAAAGCTATAGCTCTTAAAATTGGTAATTTCATTGAATCCGATGTTATGAGTCAACTATTACCATCAAGAGATCCTAATCGTGTTCCACAATGTGCCGAATTTGAATTCGATAAAGTATCAAGCTTTTTTGCTTTTGAACTTCTTGCAACTAAATATTGCAGATACGTTATGCTTAAAGACCAGCCGTTAATTATTCGTATTTTAGGAGGAATCATTTGCCAAAAACCTGATTCTAAATTCAGTTTCTCTAAACTTAGTGATAAAACTTCTACAATATGTGTAGCTCCTTCACCAGCTTATAATTTTAATAAATTAATTCCTAAAAATACTGAGGAAAAGGAAAACTTCAATGATAAATTTGATAGTTTTGTTAATGATGTAAGTGATGGTGTAAAAATTTTAAAGAATTTAGGCTTAGATGGTTTAAAGGTTAATGCTGTCAGAAGATATTATGATGATGAAGCTCCAAACCCACAATTAATTTCCGTTAATCTTAATTCTTTGACAAAAGAAAAACTTTTAGTAATACTCCCAAAAGATACATATGAAGCAGAATTTTCTATTGTTTCAGATAATAAACAACCAATAGAATGCTATTATGATAATGCCTCACCTAGTCTTTTTGATAAACTTATAAATATCACATTAAAAAATGGTATTGGAACTAATGTTAGATTAAACCCTGGAGAAGAAGCTAAAATAACTGTCGGTGGTTTATCATTAGATGAAGGTTCAATTTATACTTTACATATGAATTGCTATAATCTTCCTGGATTTAGATTTAGATATGAATCCACAGGTATATTCCCTGCATATTCCTTCATTTATAACAAAAATATGAAAATTAATACAAAAAGAAAAAAATATGTTCCAGTTAAAATAAATTGCGAAGAAAAAATAAATAAAATTAATCCTCATTGTATTAGAACCAAAATTATAACAATTGCTCAAAAACTAAAGACTGAAATCCCTGAATTTATAAGAAATCTTGAAGGTAAAGTTGATCAATTCGTTCAACTTGCTAATGAAGCACAAATGGAAATATTAAATAAATTAAATAATACATTGAAAGAAGCAGTTAAAGTTGCCAAAGAAAAAAAAGAAAAATTAAAAGATTTAGTTGAAAGTGCCATTGAAACTGCAAGATATTTAGCAAATAAAGATTGCTCAATCTATGCTAGTGGAGAAGCAAGTGCTGAAGAACAAACAATTAAAGCTGGATTATATATAGAATGCCGTAACAATAAAACATATATTATTAGTCAAATAATTAATGCTCTTAAAGATAATCTCGATCCTAAAAATATAGTTAATTTCATAAATGATTTAACAGATGATATTGATCAAAATCTAAAATATATTCTATTTACTATAAATGAAATAGTAAGCAATCCAGAAGCTTTAGAAAAAGAAGTTAGTGAATTCTTATACAAAGTTGTAACTGCTTTACAAGAAAAATTTGAAGAATATTGGGTAAAAGCTGAACAATACTTAAAAGAAAAAAAAGGTTACATTGAATATTCAATATTAGCTGTAAAAAGAGATATTTCAAATATTATAATGCAAATACTATCTAATCTTGTTAATGTTCTTCATTTTGATGAAATAGATGGACACATTCAAGATGCAAAAGAAGCTATTAAAGAAACTGGTTTAATAGTTCATGAAAAAGCATTACAAGTTCATAAAAATATTTTCGATTTCGTTAAACGTTTGAATGAATTCGGAGAAGGTTTCTATAACATTAGCGGTTCAATGGCCCTTAATGTTAGCATTAATGCAGGATTAGATGCTTCCCAAGATTCAGTTGAATTTGTCTCTGACTTTAAAGATAAAGGAATTTTACTCCTTTTACATAATAATTATATGCTAAGAGATAAAGGAGCATATGCTATGCAATCACTTATTTTCGATTCTCCTTTAATTTCAATAGAAGCAAATAGAGAAGCAGATGAAAATACAGTCAATACTTTTATTGATGTTACTTTATATGATAAAGATGGTAATGAAATCTTTGTAGGTGATTTATCTGTTGAAGCTTATAGACCAACAATTTTATATAAAAAAAGTATTTTCAAAAATTTAAAGAAGTGTTTATTCTATAATGTAAAAAGTCAAGCTTTAGATGAAAGTGGTATTGCTATTGATGAAGATTATACCTATAATGGAGAAAAATATGTTAAATGTGTCCCTAATCATTTAACATCCTTTACTGCTGGAACCTCATCAGATAAAGGTGGAATTAAATGGTGGGCAATTCTTTTAATTGTTCTTGGTATTCTTATTGTTTTAGCTGCTTTGGTTATTGGTGTAATCTATTTAAGAAAAATGACTTCTTCAAAAGCAACTAATAGTGAAATTAGTGGAGGAATAGTTCCAAGTGATTAAATAAAAGATGATTAAATAAGTAACATAACTAATTTTATTTAGAAAAATTGAAACATTAAAATCGAGTATAAACTAAAGTAAAAGTAATTTGTTTTTATTTCACCACTCATAATTCTTTCTATTTAACATTTTTCTTTCTGTTTCCCTTAAATTTTTAAAATTTTCTCTTTAGTTTTAAAAAAAATTATTAAAAATTTTATTTAGATTATATAAGCTATCCATTTGTT
>JAKSUD010000012.1 GCA_024409185.1 archaeon | reverse complement strand
ATAGGTACATCAGCTTGTCCTTCTTTATCTTCTTTTTCAGATAAATCTAAAACAATTTCATCATTAACTTTACCTGCAGCACATCCTACAACAATATCTTTCATAGGAATACCTGCATCAGCTAAAGCTACTGCAGCTGCTGTAATTCCAGCACAACGAGTTCCACCTTCAGCTTCAATAATTTCAATTGAAACATCTACCATAGATCTTGGGAATTGTTCTAACATTAAAGCAGGTCTAAGTGCATCTGCTGCAATTTTAGAAATTTCAGTTGATCTTCTGTCTGGACCTGGTCTTTTACGGTCATCTACAGAAAATGGAGCCATATTATATCTTACACGAATAACTCCAGTATTTGGTTTTAATAAACGTCTAATATATGATTCTCTAGGACCATAAACAGAAGCTAAAATTTTGTTTCCACCAACTTCTAAATAAGCAGAACCATCAGCTCTTTTTAAGACCCCAGCTTCAATCTTCAAAGGACGGATTTCATTATAAACTCTTCCATCATCTCTTAATTTTCTATCATTTGAAGTAATAAAAAAAACACCTCTTTAAATCACATTCAATTAAATTAATAATTTTGATAATATTTAAATTAATAAACATATAATTAATTCAATGATTAAATTCCACCACTAAAGACTTTTTCTCCACTGAGGACTTTTCTTTTCATTTCCAGCAGTTATATTAAGAGTTGGAGAATTAGAATCGTCTACTTGAGAAAAAGAAGATTTATTTTTCTTTTCTTGTTGTTTAATAGATTCAAAAGTATCTAAGAATTTTTGTTTTTTGATGAATTTATGTTCTTTATCATCTTCTTTGGATTCTTCATCTTCAGAAACTTCTTCCTCAATTTCCTCATCTTCAGAAACTTCTTCCTCAATTTCCTCATCTTCAGAAACTTCTTCAGAATCTTCATCCTCAGAATTATCTACTTCTTCAGATTCTTCTGCTTCTTCTTCATCAGCATCTTCATCATCAAGGTTTTCCTCAACTTCCTCATCTTCAGAGTCTTCAGATTCATCTTCGAAATCTTCTACAACATCTTCAACTTCTTCTTCATCAAAGTCATTTTCAGAATCTTCATCTAAATCTTCATCATCAAACTCTTCTTCAGCCGCTAACTCTTCCTCAATTTCATCTCTGAAATCTTGGAGTTCTGGTGCTTTTAATCCTTCATCAACTGCTTCTTCATTAAGTTTTTCTTCTTCAGCAGCTAACTCTTCTTCATCTACAGGTAATTCACCATCGATTTCTAAACAGAGTTTGTTTTTAATTCTATCAGTTAAACCAGAGGTGTGAGCTTCTTTTTCAATTAATTTAATAGTATTTCTAACTATTTGCTCCATGTCGTCGTCACCTTTAACCCAAACAAGACCATTTTGACCTACGACAATTTTACAACCAGTTTTATTTTTAATCATGTTAATCATAGAACCTTTTTTACCGATTAAACGAGGTACTTTAGTAGGAGCAATATCTACAACAATTCCTCCTTTGAATTTACCCATTCCACGGCCTTTAAGTCCTAATTTAACTTTTTTAACTTCATCAACATCAACGATTCTTAAAAAGAGAACATCGCCAACATCAAATACTCTACTTAATTCCTTCTTATCTCTTCCGAAAACTTCAGATGCAGGTAAAATACCAGAGTATGGGGAATTTAAATCTACTTCCCACATGGAAAATCTTACATCACTGATTTTACCAATTACCACATCACCTTTTTTAGGAAGATATTTGCTTTTAAGAGGAACTACACTTACTTTTTTGTTTCTTAAAGAAACTAAACCTAAGAGTTTGGAACAAATTTTTCCATTTTCTTCAAAGGTCCCTCTTCCTGAATAGTAATCATCTTCTGCTAATACTTCTCCAGGAACAACTAAATCTTTTTCGTTCACATATATCATATATATACTTCCCATATAAGTATATCATTCAACAATCTACTAATTAATCAACAGAGATAGCTTAAATAAAAAATTGAAGCTATTTAAATAATATTAAACAGATTAATTTAAGTTAAATAAATAGCTTAATTTAAGCGATTATTTGATTAATTTAGTTTCAGCTTCTCCTCCAGAGATAGAAGCCATTTTATGATTAAAATCATCTTGAAGTCCACCAGCCATTTCAACAATAGCTATCCATGAACCATCTTGCTGCCATTCCTCATTAATAATTTTACCAAAAGGATGGATTGCAGAATAAGCACTGCCTGCAGCAGTAGCTGGCAATCTAACAGCCATTTTAACTTTTTCAAATTTAATTGGAATTAAGACTTTAATTCCTTTTAAAGCTATTTGAACCTGTTCATCTACAGATTTAAAAGGATCTATTTTTACTTTAGCTTCATTCATTGCATTTTCAATTCTTAATGCAGGATGTGGAAAACCAGTTTGAGGATTAATAGCTTCTCTTGCAATAGTAGCTATTACTTGTTTTCTTTTATCCTCTTGCATTTGTTTTCTTTGTTCAGCAGCAAGTTGAACTTGACCTTTTTTAAGAATTTGAGATGCAACTTCCAAAACATCAGTTGTTTCAAAAATTTTATTCATAGCTTCTTCAGATGCTTTATCTCCTTTTTTAGAGTCTTTAAAAATCTCTTCAACAGCTAAAATATCTTCAATAGCTATTGGTTTTTCATTATCAGGATTTCTAAAATCTGCAGCTAAATCTGGATCAACTAAAATTTCAAATTTTTCACCAAATGATTCAAGTCTTGCAATAATAGCTTCATCTATATTTACCATACTTAAACCTTCAAAAAGTTAATTTTATTCTTCTTCATCAGGAGCATCTTCTGCTTCTTCATCAGATTCATCTTCATTTTCAGTAGCTTCTTCATCTTCTTCCTCATCTACTTCTTCTGCTTCTTCAGAGACTTCTTCGGAATCTTCTTCAACTTCTTCCTCTTCCTCTTCTTCAGCATTTCTTTCAATGAGAGCTTCTACATATTTAGCTACTTCCTCATCAGATAATTTTCTGTAAGCTTGAGTTGCTACTTCAATAACAGCTATTTCAACACTATTTTCAGTAGTTGCACCATTAGTTGCTTCGTAAAGTGCATCTAAACCTAATTCAATAGCTTCTTCTAAAGTGCATTCTTCATCATAGTTTTCTTCAAATACAGCCATAGCTGCTTGTACACCAGAACCAATAGCAGTTGCTTTATATTCAATTAAAGCTCCACTTGGATCAGTTTCGAATAATCTGACACTATCACCATTTACTCCACCAATAATAAGTGCAGAACCAAATGGTCTTACTCCACCATTTTGAGTGTATAATTGTTTCATATCACAGATTTTTTTAGCTAAACCAGAAACTAAAATTGGTTCATTATAAGTTATTCTATTAATTTGAGATTCAATACGTGCTCTTTCAATTAAAGCTCTTGCATCAGCTACAAGACCAGAAGTAGCAGCACCTATATAATTATCAATTTGGAATATTTTTTCAATTGATTTAGCTTCAACTAATCTACTAGTAGTTCTTTTATCTACAACAAGGACAACACCTTCTTTGGATTTAATACCTAAAGAAGTAGTACCTCTTTTAACAGCTTCTCTTGCATATTCTACTTGGAAAAGTCTTCCATCTGGGCTGAAAACAGTAATTGCTCTATCATATCCAGCATTTTGTTGTAAAGGTTGCATTCATAATACCTCACTAATTTCTTTTCAACAGTCTTAATATCAATAAATATAATTTTTAATTTATAAATTTAGATTACTAAATTTTTTAAATTCATAATTTATTAATGATTACTTAATGAATATGATTTTTAAGTCCTTTTTCATAAAAAATAGCTATAAAATAAAAAAATAAAAAGATTAGCTACACATATTTGAACTTAAATTTAAAAATAAACCAAATATTCCATTATTTGGTAATAATATTTTATTGATATTTCTTTACAATATTAATTATATTAAGTATCATTTATAAATGTGACTATTTAATTTTAATAGAAAAAATATTTTTAAAAATAATTATTTCACACAATTAAAAATTAGAAAATTTTATAATTACTTTAATTTATATATAAAACTAGATAAAATATTTTAATTTATATATAAAACTAAATAAAATACTGTAAGAAAAACAAGGTGGTTTAGATTTATACTTTTTTATTATGCATTTTAATATTAATTGTAGGCTATGTAGTTTATGGTAAATTAATAGAAAAAATTGTAGGTATTGATGAGAATATAGAAACACCTGCACATAAATTAAATGATAGTGTGGATTATGTTCCAATGAATAAATATAAAGCATTTTTAATCCATTTCCTTAATATTGCAGGTTTAGGACCTATTTTTGGAGCTATTCAAGGTGCATTATTCGGACCTTCAGCTTTCTTATGGATAGTTTTTGGTACTATATTTGCTGGTGCAGTTCATGATTTCTTTTCAGGATTCTTATCAGTCCGTCTTGATGGTTTATCTCTTCCAGGTTTAATTAGTGAATATTTGGGAGAACCTATTCGTAAATTATTAGCTATTTTAACAATTATAACTCTTATTCTTCTTACTGCCACCTTTACAACAGGATCTGCAACATTAATTTATTCTTTAACTAACATACCTACACTCGCTTTAATTATAATAATATTCGCATATTTATTAATTGCTTCATTATTCCCTACTGATAAAGTAATAGGTAAAATTTATCCATTATTTAGAATTTTATTTTTATTAATGAGTATTTTAATGATAGGAGGTTTATTACTTTCTAATAATTATGCAATCCCCGAATTTACTACTGCTAATTTGTATTTTAGCAAATATCCAATATTCCCATTCTTATTTATTACAATTCATGTGGCGCAGTTTCTGGATTCCATTCAAGCCAATCCCCAATTATTGCAAGATGTGTTGATAATGAAAAAGATATGAGATTTGTATTTTACGGTGCAATGGTACTTGAAGGAATTACTGCTTTAATATGGGCAGCTGTTACTATGGCTTTCTTCCATGGGCAACCTCAAATCGCAGCATTATATGGTGCAAATCCAGCTATTGGAGTAAAAGAAATGTCCTTTGCTCTTTTAGGAACTCTAGGTTTAACTTTAACAATTATTGGAGTAGTTATATGTCCCATCACAAGTGCAGACACTGCATTACGTAGTGCAAGAATTATTATTGGAGATGAGTTAAAAATTAATCAATCAAAATTAATCTCAAGATTAAAAATATCAATACCAATATTTATTATCACTTTAGCATTAACTTTTGTTGACTTTGCATTAATTTGGAGATATTTTGCATTTGTGCAAATAATTGTAGCTTCTTTAGTTCTTTGGGCAGCAACAGTTTATTTAATGAGAAAGAAAAAGCATTATATTATAACTATACTTCCTGCAATGTTTTGTTCTCTTGTAGCTATTGCTTATATTTTACAAGCTCCCGAAGGATTGCATCTTAGTGCATTAATATCCAATATAATAGCTATAATTGGAACTGTAGCTATTACTGTAGGATTTATGTATTATTATAAATATAATAAAAAAAGTGATGATGAAAATATTACTCAATAGTTATTTTATTAATTAAAATAACTATTTTACTTATTTTAAAATTAAACAAATTATCTAAAAATAAAATTAATAAAAAAGTTTAAAAAATGCTAAAATAAAAAAGAGAAATAAAATAAAATATTAAAAATAAAAAAATAAATTCATTCTAAATCAATGAATTTATCAACTGCAGATTTTACAGTCCCCGCAATACCTATTGTAGTAATAGCTATTTTATTATAATTATACCTTGTTAAAGTAGCAAGCCCTACACGGACTTTTTCTTCATAACCAGACTGACATCTTAAAATGGTTTTGTAGTGAATAAAATCATCACTTCTCTCAACAAAGTAGTGTCTCATGACCCATAGATTGAAGTTACTTGTTTCACACTCACCCCAGAACCTAATACACGCGTCCCATATACATTTAACCATGTCATCTTTGTCAAGTTCTACTTCTGACTTAACATCAAGTACAAGATAATGATTATTAATTCTAAGTGTTGGAGGTAAAACTTTAAGTTTACTCATCAAAATCACCTTCAATATCCTCAAAAAGATTATCTAAATTATCTAAATCATTTATATCTTCTAAATCTAAATATTCTTCATCAAATTTTTCATCAATATCATCATCTTCAATGTCATCTTCAAATAAATCATCAAAGTCAATGGTGGTGTCTTCTTTTTTATGAACTTCTGTGAAATCAGTAGCTCCTTCAACTACTTTAACACCTTGAATAATCATATTTTTTCTATCTTTATTAAAATCAAGAATTTCTTTAGGATATTTATAGAAACCATTATAAATCTCTTCATTTGTAAATCCAATAGCTTTAAACAGAGCCACAATATCTCTTGTAGATCTAACATCATAAATATATTTAGTATCTGTTGTCAAAATAAGTGGGAATTGGAATTTTCTATGAAACTTTAAAATCTCTTTAAAACTTGCTATAACATTAGCTCTATATTTTAAATGTTGATTAAGAATATCTCTAAAACAAAGTTCAATAGCTACATTATTTTTTACAGCAAGTTTTGCTAAAACATGATTCATACCAGAGTCATGTCTTTTATAATAAGGACGAGATAAAACATCAATTCTATTATTTTCACAAATAGCTCGATTAATCTTTAAATCTCCACCTAAACAGCTAAGATATTGAGTTTTATTTCTAAATTTATTAACAACTTTTCTAACTTCATTAGGATTTTTAGGATTTGAAATATTAATTCCCATTGATACTTCAAAATCAGCATCTAAACTTTTAGTAAGTGAATTATCATTATTAAAAGCTTTATTAAGCAAATCATCTTTATAATCTAAAGCTTTATTAAAATAATCTGGAGAATAATTTAAATTAAGATGATTCCAGCCAAATTTATGTGCTTCTTGAATTAATTTTAAATCATTATTAAAGTTTTGTCCTCTAATATTTAAATCATAAAATTTCATTTAAACCACAACTTAATTGAATTTATGTTAAATTATATTAAATTTTAATTTATTTGACTTCATCTGGAAAAACTTCATCTAATATTTTTAAAGCTACTTCTTTTTTAGCTGGATAAGCAGCTACTTTAATTTTAAGATGAATACTGTCTCCACCATCTAAGATTTTCCATTGATTTAAATCAATAGCATCATCTGAATCATTTTCAGATTGATTGTTTTCACCAGATTCTAAAACTTTAAAATCTTTTGAAAATCTTAAAAATAAGTTTCCTTTTTCATCCATTTTTTTATCTAAATCATTATAAAGTTTAGATAATTGATTTTTATCAATAGCTAAAAGATTATTTAAAAATTCTTTAGTGTGTCTTTTTTTAGAAACCATACCTGATAAAATAACCATAGGTTCTTCAAGTAATCCTTCAACTTCTTCAGCTTCAACTTCCGCACTTGGCAAAATATTTAAAAGAGCATCTGTAATTAAATCTAAATCCTCATTTTCATACACAAATACTCTATATCTAATGTTATGAATCATAAATACCAACTCAAAATTTAAAATAAGAAATAAAAAATGCAATTAAAAAATAAATAAAAATAGTTTAATAAAAAATGCTCCGACCGGGATTCGAACCCGAGTCTTCGGCTCGAAAGGCCGAAATGATTGGCCGGACTACACCATCGGAGCATAAAACTAAAAACAACATTCTAATTTATAGAACTCATCTTTTATAAAGTTAACTATAAAATGACTATAAATAATTAATTCAAATATTAATTGATTATCATTTAATAAATAATATTTGATTTAAAAAGAGTTTATAAATTAAAAATAAAAAGAAAAGAAAAAAATTAAAAAAAGATTATTTTAATCTTTTTTCACTACCTTTTCCTTTATTTCTACGGCCACGGCCTTTTTTACCAGCACTAGTTAAACCTCTAAGAGCTCTGCTTCTGTGCTGTTTTTCACAAATCCAGTTAATTTTTTCGTCGTTGACAATAGAAGGACTTCTAGTGTCTACTAAAATAACTTCAAAGTATTTGTATTTACCGTCAGCCCATACCCAGTAAGAGTTTAAAACTTCCATGTTAGGGTATTTTTTAGCTACACGTTCTTCAGCAATTCTTTGGATAGATTTTGCCATGGTGATTTTGTTTACACCCATTCTTTTTGGTCTACGACCGTGTAAGAAACGAGTTTTTCTTCTTCCACCACGTCTAACTTTGGTTCTTACTACAACGAAACCTTTTTTAGCTCTGTAACCTAATGATCTAGCACGATCAATTCTGGTTGGTCTATCAATTCTTACGATTGCTGGTTCTTTTCTCCATTTAGGAACTCTTTGCCACATGAGTTCTCTTACATAGGACTCATCTGGGTTTTTCCATGCATCTCTAATATATTTGTACATACTCATTTTAATTACCTCTTGTTCAGCTTTAAGCCACATCCATGATGAATAAATACCAAATTAATATTTAGACATCTTAAGGTTTATTAAATTATAAACGTTAAAAACAATTTAAATGAATTTTCAAATAAATTAAGCTAAATAATTAGTAAATTAAATAGCAAAATTTCTAACGTAATAATATATTTATTTTTATTATTTAAAAAGGTTTGTATAAATAAAGTAAATTTAATAAAAAAATAAATAGTTACAAGTAAAAAACACAAAAATTATTAAAAAATATACTCTAAAAAATATGTAAAAAAATAGAAAATTATAAAATAAATAATAAAATAGCTAAAAGCTATTTTATATTAAATTGTTAAATTTTAATGATTAATAACTTATTTTTGGAATGGATGTGGAACTTCACATAAATCATTGTCTTTAGCTAAATAATCATAGATTAATGCAGCAACAATTGCACCAACTATAGGGCCAACTAAATAAATTGGGAAGTAAGCCCATAAATTAGCTCCACCTAATACTAAATCCATCAAATAAGGACCAAATGTACGTGCAGGGTTAATTGATGCACCAGTGAATGCACCTAAAACAACAATAACTGCAGTTACAGTCATACCAATTGATAATCCTGCAAATCCAGGATCTGCTTTTTTATCAACAGCTACACCCATAACAACCATCATTAAGAAGAAAGTTCCTAAAAATTCAGCAAACATTGCTTGGAGATAAGTAACTCCCATACCTGGAGCAGTAGCACCTAAACCACCAATAGCTACAGAAGGGTCTCCTAAACATAAGAATAAACAAATACTACCTAAAGTAGCTCCAATAGCTTGAGCAACAATGTAGTAAATTGAATCAGATACTGAAATGTTTTTAGTTACAAGTAATCCAATAGTAACTGCAGGGTTTAAATGAGCACCAGAAATTTTACCAAATAA
Source organism: archaeon (assembly GCA_024409185.1). GTDB lineage: Archaea > Methanobacteriota > Methanobacteria > Methanobacteriales > Methanobacteriaceae > Methanobrevibacter. The sequence goes on along the minus strand of JAKSUD010000012.1, from coordinate 2,201 downwards.
ATAAATACATGCCATTACAGTTAAACCAAATGCTAATGCAATAGCTATCCAATCCCCTAAACCTCCGAGAATGCCAATTCCCGCAGTTCCAGGAGTAATACTATCACTAATCAATAAAGTAACAACAGCAGAACCAGTACCAAAGAGAACAAGTAACATTGTTCCAATAAGTTCTGCTATAAATTTTTTCTTAATACCACAAGAAGCCATAATTAATCCTCTTTTAATAATTGATAATAAAAAAGGTAATGTATAATTTTAATAGAATATACAGTTACCTCTTATTAATATTATCTTAAAAACCTATACAGATTCTCTCCATTGACAATATGCATGTTTTGCATCACCTAAAGATGCTGCTGCACAGTTTTTACATGCTCTTAAAGGAGAAGCAGGAACTTCTTTATGAAGTGCAATTACATTTGTCATCATAGTAGCAGTTACTGGTTCTGAAGTAAGTAAACATGGGTAATCTGCAAGTCTCATAAGTGAGGAGAATCTTACAGAAATAGCACAAGCAGGATATGCATATCTTTGTGGGTTCATTACAACTTCGTTTTCTAAAATTGGGCTTAAGTCAACTTTGAATTTTTTGATTTTAGGTACAATAAGACCAGGTTGAGCTGATTGAGCTTTTCTTGCTTTAGATACTGCATTATAACCTCTGTAAATCATGTCCATAAAGTCACAGTTGTGTAATTCAGCAGCAGCTCCACGAGTTGGGTATTGTTGTACATAATTGTGGAATCTTTTATTAAGTAAATCTACAATCATTGGTGCATTAAATCCATCTAATTCAAGCATATATTCAGTAGCACATGCAGTAGAACCAGTAGCTAAGTTTAATACATCATAAGGAGTATCATAATCATTTATGTTAGCTCTTAAAGTAGCATCCATAACAGCACTTGTAGCTTTAATAATATTCATAGTTACATCATCTTTACACATATTAAGTAGATTGTGCAATGTAGTGAGCAATATCTCCTACACAGTATGCAGGAACAGTTAAAATGTTTCCATAGAACACACCATCATCCATAGCTGCTTTAACAGTAGCAGTCATTTCTTTTTTGTAAGTTAACATGTATTTTCTTACATCAAAAGAACTGTGATCTGCATCATCCATAAGTTGACCTTGAGCTTCTATTGGGTCTTTGTAAATATTTTGTAAAGCAGCAATTTCAGCTTCAGTTGCTTCTGCTGCAGTTGCTCCAGCTTCTAAAGCATTAGCAAATGCATCACCAACAGCATAAGAAGTATTCATACCCCAAGATTTAGCTGCAAGAATAGCTTGTTTGTGTTCAACAGGTATACCATCAGTTTTTGCTAAAATTTGATTTACAACATTACTTGTACTACCAGGCATAAGTGCAAAGTCTACTACACAAGTTGGACCATAGAATCCACCATATCTTCTAATAGATTCTTTAGCAACTAATGCTTCATTATCAGCAATAGCTTGAATAAATTTATCTACACTATCTGCAAAAGCACCATCTTCTTCACATAAAATTTCAAGTATTGGTGGAGTTTGATAATGTTCTACAAATGGATCATCTTCTGGTCTTACAGTTTCTGTAAGAGAAGATAAAGTTTCAAAATGAGTTTTTACAGAATTTTTATGTAAGTTAATTACAGTTTCTGCTTGACCATCTAAAACAGTCATATTAGCTACTGCATCTGCATAAGGTTTTGCATCAGCTATTTTAAAGTCATTATATCTGTTTTCAGATATTACAGTTACATCTGCTTTTTGAGCAGCCATAGCTTCGTTTATCATTTTTTCATATAATTCTTTCATTATATCACCTATAATAAAACAAATCTACTACTTAATAAATTGCATAATACAACTTATACTATGATTATTATAAACTAAATTTTATAAAATGAATAATAAAATTCAAAATAAGAATAAAATTGAACTCCAATATATAAAATTTAATTAAAAATGAATAATCACTTAATTAATTATATAAATTCAAGATATAAATATTTTTTAAATGATTTTAAAAAAAATTGAAATATATTCATAAAATAAGTCTAAATTAAGAATATTTTTTAAAAAAATGCTCCAAACAAGAAACATTCTAAAAATTATTGGTAAAATAATTCTAAATTCATGAAATAAAATAAAAATTTTAGAAAAAAGAGCTAAAAAATATAAAGAAATTAAGAAAAATAATTATAAATTTTTT
>JAKSUD010000119.1 GCA_024409185.1 archaeon | reverse complement strand
GGTGAGATAACTATGGATGACTTAGTCAATATGGAAGATTATATTGACGATGATGGTGACGATTAAATTTAAAATTTATGATTATTATTTTAAAAAAATATTTACTTATTATTTAAAATTTAAAAATTTTTAAACAGTAAAATAAAAGACTTTAAAAACTTAATTAACTTTAATTAATATAATAACTTAAAAACTTAAGGATGTGACTGATATGATGAGAGGTGAGCTAAATGATGAAAATATTTCAGATGATACGTCAATTTGGCACTCAAATTATCATGTTGGTTGTAAATTTAATATTGTATATCTTTAAAGGTATTCAGTATTTATTTTCCTTACCTTCTTTAATTTATACAAAAATAAACTTATTTTTAAAAGGTAGTAATGTTGTTATTAAAGAAAGTCTTATAGCTCTTTTAATTTGTGCTATAGGTGATTTATTTGCAGGTATTGTACTTGGAAATATGACTTTCTTTTTAAAAACATATCCTGGACTTATGGTAATTATTCCAGGTGCTATTGGAATGAGAGGAAATATTTTCGGATCATTTGGTTCAAGATTAGGTACTCACTTACACATTGGTACTTTATCACCAAAATTTGAAATATCTGATATTTTAACTGAAAATATTCTTGCATCATTAATTTTAACAATGATATTATCTGTATTACTTGCTGTAATTGCTTATATTGTTTGCTTTATATTCCATTTCAAATGTATTAGTATTTTTGATATGGTTTTAATTTTATTTGTTGCAGGTTTAATTTCAACAATTATAATGCTTCCTATTACTATGTTTATTTCTCTTAAAAGTTATGAAAATGGTTGGGATCCAGATAATATTACTACACCATTGATTGCAGCATTTGGTGACTTTTTCACACTTCCTTCAATTATTTTATCTGTTATTTTAGTTTCATTTATTTCAGGTATATATTTAATTAAATTAACTATATTTGCTGTTGTTATGATTGTGGTTGTTTATGGTCTTATTTATGGTTACACTAATAAAGGCAGTCTTAAAAATATTGTAAAACAATCCACTCCTGTTTTAATTGTTTGTTCTGTTCTTGGAGCATTTGCTGGTGGTGTATTGAATACTTCATTAACTACTTTACTTAGGAATCAGACTTTACTTACTTTAGTTCCTTTATTCTCTGGTGAAAGTGGTGGACTTGTAAGTATTTTAGGTGCAAGACTTTCTTCTGCACTTCACTCCGGTTTAATTGAACCAAGCTTAAAACCTAAAGAACATACAGTTGAAAACTTTAGTATAATTATTGCACTTGCTATTGTAATGTATCCTATTATAGCTATTATGGCTGAAACTTCTACTATTGGATTTGGTGGTATTGGTGTTGGATATCCTAATATTATATCTATTAGCTTTATTTCAGGTCTTATATTGATTCTTCTTATGATACTTGTTGTATATTATATATCTTCAATTTCATATAGAAAAGGTCTTGATCCAGATAATATTGTAATTCCATTATCTACATCTTTAACAGATTCAATTTCTACTGTTATTTTAATTATAGTTTCTTTAACTATTCTTGGTGTAATGGTGATTTGATTAACTAGATTTTTAATTCTTTTTTTATTTTTTTAAGTATTTTAATTATTTTACCTTTACTTTTAAACATAACAAGTTCTTAATTCAAATTTCACATCTTGAATTTGAAAATAATCATATTTTAATTTATTATCATCAATTAATCCAGAATCTGTTAGGTTCTTTGGAATAGCTACTAAACAGCTATTAAAGTCATCTACATTTGTTTTAGGTATTTTAAAATGTATTGAGTAAATGTTATCATACTCTGATTCAAGGTCTTCTTGGAAAAAAGTATTTAGATATATTAGATTTTCTTGTAGTTTTTTTGTTTTATTATTTGCTTCATTTAAGCTTTCAATTGTCCAATAACAATTAAAATCCTTTATTTTATCACTACTTATAAGATAGTAATCATAGTTTTCAAGTGTATTTTTATAAATTCTAAAACTTTTACATAACCAAATTGACTTTTGTGTATTTGAGTGGGATTCAAGTTCACCTACATTATCGTGATTACAGTAAACATCTCTTTCATAATCTCTTCCTTTTAATTTTAAATCATTAAAATCATAAATAACAAATTTCTTGAAAAAGTCACATTTTACATATCTTTCTACACTTATAACATTGTTTTCTTCTTTTAAATCATCTCCACATACTATTGCTTCTATATCAGAATCTATAGGATAGATTGATATTGAGCTTTTTATACTACTTTTAAATAGATTTTGATTTATTAATTCATCATAATAGCTATTTATTTTCATTAATTTTTCATATGAAATTGTATTAGCTACTATTTTATCAGATGCAGCACTTTCATCTTGGAAATATCCATTTTTAACGTTTTTATTTTTAATAGCTAGTCCAGGTATTATATTTTTATTTATAATTCCTTTATCTAGTTCTTCATCTTTTTCCCAATCCTGTGGATTTCCAGGGTTTTTTATTAAATAATCCCCTGCTTCTATTGTTTGTTTTTCTAAGTTTTGAATTGCATTTTTATCTACTATTTTTTCATTTGTATTTTCTGTTATAGTAGCTATTATTCCAATAATAATAATAATTAAAAGTAAAATTCCAAATAATAAATCAGCAGATATTATTTGACCTTTATTATCTTTTTTAAGGTTTTCTTCTTTTCTTTTTTTAAATAGCTTATCTTTGATAATACCACCCTATTTTAATTATAACATTTATTTATCCATTCCATATTTTACTCTGTGACCATTTGGATCTAGAAATAAAAATTCATTAATTCCATTTTGACTATAATAAATACATTCAATTCCAGGATAGGTATCTTCTCCAAATATAACATGGTCAGAACCGCATGCAGAACTTAAATTAGTTAAATTACTTGGTTGTGGATTAATAAATGTTTCAAAACCATAGTGGAAACATCCACTTTTTCCTTCTAATCTACAAAGATAACAAGATCCATCTGCACTTTCATGATAATATCCACTATCTCTACACGTTTTCATTGTAAAACCATCTCCATGGTGTTTATATGGGTCGTAAGGACATTTTCTTATAATTAATGGAGCTGTTGCATTTATGTAGTATGATGAGTTTTTTATTCCTTTATCTTCAAGATATTTTGCTAATGAATTACCATATTTTACAGTTGTTTCATTATATGAAAAACTCATTTCCTTACCACAATATAAAAATGGTATTGGGTCTTTAAATCCCTCTATATTAATGTCATTTTCTACCATATCTTCATATTTCATTTCATTTTTTACACTTGAAATATATGTTTCAATTCTAATATCAAATGGTTCACTAATGTTTTCAACTGATTTTACAGAAGATTCTATTTTTATATTATACTTATTATAGTATTCTTGATTTAAATTAGCTAATTTTTCATTACATACCTTTTTTATTTCTTCTTTAGAATCATCAAGAGGTATTTTTTTATCTATAACTTCTTCGGATAATTCTTTTATAGCTTCTTTATAAGTAATTGGAATATTTCGTTTGTAATCTTGGATAATATATTCATATTCATCACTTGCAATTGCTTCTTTATTTTCTTTTGATTCATTAATAGCTAAGTTTAATATAGCAACTGATAAAATTAGAAATGAAATTAAGAGTATCGCTGCAATTCCAATATAAATATTACCTTTATTCTCTTTAGTAAGATTATTAAATTTATTTTTAAGCTTCATTATTAGTTTATTTGTAAAATAAGTATTTAAAATTAACTATTTTGTATTATAAATTGTTTATAATCATTTTAATTATATATAAGTAAATAATTGTTCTTT
>JAKSUD010000118.1 GCA_024409185.1 archaeon | reverse complement strand
ATTGAATAAATAACTAAAAATATGAAAATGAACTTGAAATATGTAAAAAATGTAAAAATAAAGATTTGAAAAAAGTAGTTAAATAAATGATAAAAAAATTATTCAAGTAAATAATAATCAATACAAAAACCTAAAAGTTTTTTAATTTCTTCATTTTCTTCACCAGAAATAGAAGAATCTAAAATAGTATTTGCTAAATTATAAGCTATTTCTTTAGTCATTAATCCATGACGAACTTCATCTAAAATATTTAAAATAGAAGATGTTACAGCAACATTATTATGATTCCAGGATGCTTTTGCTAATTTGATTATGAATTCTTCTTTTTCAGCTATTTTTGAAGAATCATTTAAACCTAAATTTTCATAAAACAAATTTATATCAAATTTAAGTCTATCTAAACGAACAAGAACATTAGCTTGAGTTTTTGGAGTAATATACATTCCTTTAGCAAGAGAAATATTAATAGCTTCAATTACAGCATCTGCAATAAGTTCACCTAATTTAGAATGTTTTCCAGCATTATCAATAACATTATCACTATCTAAATTAGAAGTAACGATTATTCCATCTGTACCAGTCCCAGTAGCTATTTCTTCTGAATAAAAACTTGGAACAACTAAATTTCTAAGAGCAACTGCTTTTGCTTCTGTAGCAGTCATCATAGCTAAAAGTAATGAGCTTTCATTTAATTTAGAATTAATAATAAGAATTGTGTTAATTGTACCAGGTTTTGGCAAATGTCCATTTTCTAAAGTGAAATATTCTCCATTTTCTTCATAAAAAGATGCTAAATCTCCTGCTGATACACTATTATATCTAACACCAGCAGTTGCAATAGCTAAAACTTCTAATTTTTTATATTTTTTAATAGATAATCCATAAGATTCCATTTTTGCAGTAGTTACAAGAGCTGTTGAAGATGAAGAATCTAAACCTAATCTCTTAGATTTTAAAGATAAAAAATCAGTAAAATTCATATTTTCCATCTCATCCATATCTTTAGGAGATAAAGAAGTATTGAAAATATAATGAAGACCTTCAAAGTATCCTCCATTTAACCAAGAAGTATTAATTGAATTAATATTAGCTAAAAATTCAACAATTATAGAATTATCTTTAATAAATACTTTAAAATTATCATTTTGATAAATTAATTTAGAATCCTCATTATTCATCAAATCAGAGCTCTTAAACAATTAATAACTAATTTCACGTTCTAATGTAACTATTGTAACTTGAGGTCTTGCCATAAATCTTATAGGGAGTTTACTTTTACCAATACCATTAGTTACAACCATTTGAGAATCATAATCCTCGAATAAACCAGATAAATACTGTTTTTTATCAATAGCATAAGCAACCATTGGAGAGTATCCAAAGAAGTTAACTTGACCACCATGATTATGTCCTGTCAATATTAAATCTACATTTGAATTATTTAATCTTGGAAAATTATTTGGATTATGATAAGATAAAATTACAAAATCACTTTTATTTACTACATTATATTTATCACCATTTACAAAAGGACAATAAATACTTGGATTAGAAGATCCTCCAATATAAATTTTTGAATTACCTTTTGTAATAGTGAAATAATCATTATTAAGATTTTCAATTCCAGAATTTAAAATATGATATTTAGTTTCTTTAAATGGATCATGATTACCTGCAATAGCATAAACACCTAAAGGAGCTTCTAATTTAGATAATTGATTAAAACAAACTTCTAAATCATCAGGATTATCAGTCACATAATCTCCAACTAAAACAATCATATCCGGGTTTTGACTATTAGCTAATTCTACAGCATCTTCAACTTCATCTTCACTACAAAATTCACCATAATGAAAGTCTCCAATAACAGCTATTTTAGTTCCATCAAACTCATAAGGCAAATCATTTGATTTAACTGTTATTTCATTTAACTCCATAACATTTGATTCAAATTGAATTAGAAAAATGAAAACTATTAACAGAATAATTATAATCAATTTTTTATTAATTCTCACGTTATCACTCAATTAATATAATTTATTAATATTTAAATAGTATTTAAATTAGTATTTGAATTATTAGTAGTTATTAATGAATTTATTATTTAAGTTATTAATTTTTACTAATAAATTAATTAATATTTAACGGATTTCATACCTAAAAGTGAAGAAATCATTGCAACAATACATGCAACAACAGAAATTATACAGGAAATCTCACAACTTTTAATAAGTAAAGGATAATACTGAGGAACAATTGGAACATTACCCATAATGATTGCAAATATAACTGTAAGCATTCCTAAACTCATAGTTTGACCAATAACTCTAACTGAAGCAACAGAAGCAGAAGCTGCAGGAGTTTCATTTTTAGGAACAGAACTCATAATTGCATTAGTATTTGGAGAAGAGAACAAACCATAACCTACACCTTGTAAGAACATTGCAATAACAATCATATATAAAGGATTTGATTCGTTTAAGAAACACAATATGAAAATAGCTATTGCTACAAATCCCATACCTAATGCAGCTATTTTTTGAGGATTAACCTTATCTGAAATTCTGCCTGAAATTGGTGCAAGAATCGCCATCATTATAGGAGTAATAATTAGTATAAAACCTGCAGTTTGAGAATTTAATCCCATAATGTATTGGAAATGATAATTAAGAACATAAGTTATTACAAAGGTTGCAAAATAACTAATAAGAGATGCTAAATTAGAAGATGTAAATCGAATATTCTTAAATAATCTAACATTAAATAAAGGATATTCTGCTTTAAGTTCTATAAATACAAAGGAAATAAGTAATATTAAACCAATACTTAATGAAATTATTCCAGTAAAAGTATTGATTATTGTAAATCCATAAATAAACAATAATATTCCTAAAATAAAAGTAATAGATCCTAATTTATCAATAGATTCTTTTTCATAAGTTGTCCATTCTTGATTAAGTGAATAAACAAACCAGAATGCAATAACCAACAAAGGAAGAACCATATAAAAAATACTTCTCCAACCAAAATTATAGGTTAAAAATCCACTAATAACTGGAGCTAATGAAAGACCAATATAAACTCCTGCAATGTTTAATCCTAATGCCCTTCCCCTATTTTGAGGAGGTACGCCAGATACAATTAAAGACATAGATGCAACACATAATAAAGCATCACCTATCCCCTGAAATGCTCTAAAAAATAATAATTGTTCAGGAGACATAGCTAAAGCAGAACCTATAACTCCAATTATAACTACAATAAGACTAATTAATAAGGATTTTCTAAAACCATACTTTCCACAAACCTTACCAAAAGGAATGGATAGCATAGCTATTACAAGTAGAAAAATAGTAGATATCCAATTTTGGATAATATTACTCATTAGTAAGTCTTTAGCTATTACAGGAACAGCAACAGAAATACAATTAGATAAAAAAGCAGTGATAAATGAAACTAAAGCCGCAATAAATATTACAGATTTTTCTAAACCTACTTTCTCAACAATATTCATCTTACCATCCTATAAATTATTTTATAAAGAAATTATTAATTATAATTATTATTTATTATATTATTAAAATAAAATAAACTTAACTATAAATTAAATAATATAAAAGTATTAAAAAAAGTTTTAGGAATATAAATTAGGATTTGTCGTCCTAACATGCATGAAAAAATTAAAAGAAAAAATAGAGGTAAATTATTATTTATCGTCCTAAGAAGATACTAAAAATCAATACCAAAAATAGTGGTAAATTATTATTTATCGTCCTAAGACAAAAAAAATGAAAAAATGAAAAAAAATTTAATATAAATTTTGAATAAAAAAAAAAAGAAAAAATTTT
>JAKSUD010000117.1 GCA_024409185.1 archaeon | reverse complement strand
TTAGCTGCTGAATATGGTCGTTGGAATGGTGAAGGTTACTATGAAAACCTTTGGGAAACTAATGTAATGGGTCTTAAAAACATGATTCGTCTTCAAGAAAAACTCGGATTTAGAATGATTTCCTTCTCATCTGCTGAAGTTTACGGTGATTATGAAGGAATTATGCATGAAGATGTAATGGTAAATAATCCTATTAGTCAAACTTATCAAATGAATGATTATGCTATTTCTAAATGGGCTGGAGAATTAATGTGTATGAATTCAGCTACTATGTTTGGAACTGAAACTGTAAGGGTTCGTCCTGTAAACTGTTATGGTCCTCATGAAGCTTACTCTCCTTACAAAGGATTTATCCCTATTTTTATTTATAAAGCACTTCATGGATTACCTTATTCTGTACATAAAGGTCATAAAAGAATTATTGATTATGTGGAAGATACTGCAAATACCTTTGCAAATATCGTAGATAACTTTATTCCTGGTGAAGTTTATAATGTAGGAAGTAAACAAGAATGGGAAATGACTATTGAAGAATACTCTGATTTGGTTTTAGAAGCTGTTGGAGTAGATGATTCTCTTGTAACTTACACTCCTGCTGAAGAATTTACTACTAAAGTTAAAACTATTGACTTTTCTAAAGCTATTCGTGATTTAAAACATGATCCTAAAGTTGATCCTAAAGAAGGAATTAAAAGAACTGTAGAATGGATGAAATGGTATTACAGAATTGAATAATCAATTCTTTAAATTGAATATTATAGAATAGAATAATCAATTCTATAAATTAAATATTATAGAATAGAATAATTATTTTAATTATTCTTTCTTTTTTCTTGTTATTTTTTTAAATTTATTCATTTAGGTGATTTTATGGTAAGTTCAGTAGCTATTATTCCTGCTTTTAATGAAGAAGTAGCTATTGGTTCTATTATCCTTAGAACTCTTCAATATGTGGATTCTGTTTTAATTGTTAATGATGGTAGTGATGATAAAACTTCTCACGTAGCTGAATTAGCAGGTGCTAAAGTTATTAATCATACTGCTAATTTAGGGAAAGGAGAAGCTTTAAAATCAGGTTTTAAAGCAATTGATGACTTTGATATTATTGTTACTATTGATGGTGATGGTCAACATAATCCTGATGAAATTCCTTTACTTATTAAGCCAATTATTGAAGATGGAGCAGACCTTGTTAATGGTAGTAGATATATGAATGGTCCTGAAGAAAATACTCCTGCTTATAGAAGAGTGGGTCAACAAGTTCTTGATAAAGCTACTAATATATCTGCTGGAATTGATGTAACAGACTCTCAAAGTGGTTTTAGAGCATTTTCAAAAAGATCAAAAGATTGTTTTAGATTTAAAGATACTGGTTTTGGTATTGAAAGTGAAATGCTTGTTGATGCTGCAGAAGCAGGTCTTAAAATCGTTGAAGTACCAATTACAGTTCGTTATGATGTTGATGGTTCAACTAAAGATCCTGTAACTCATGGTGTTGGTGTTTTACTTAATATTGCTAAGGATAAAGTTGTAAGAACTGTTAAAAAATAGTTTTTATTTTTTTAAAAATAGTTTTTATTTTTTTTAAATATTATTTTTTTATTTATTTTAATTATTTTTTATAAAAAATAGTAATATGGTTTGAGAATTCAAACCACTTTTTTATTTTAAGCTTATTTTAAATTTTATCTTAATCTTTGTTTTTTAAGTTGTTCTTTAGTTGCTTTTTTAGCATCTTCAACATACTTATCACAAATTTCATTTACTTCCCCATAATCTCTTACTTGACCTTGATCAATCCAAATAGCTGTATCACAGATTTTTCTAATTTCCTCAATTGAATGTGATACAAGAATTACAGTTGTTCCAGAGTCCATAAGCTCTTCAAGTTTTTCTCTACTTTTCTTTTTAAAAGTAATATCTCCTACTCCAAGAACTTCATCAATAATTAATATCTCCGGATCTACAAGAGTAGCTACTGAAAAACCAAGTTTTGCTTTCATACCTGCTGAATAATTTTTTACAGGTAAATTGATAAAGTCTTCAAGGCCTGAAAATTCAAGAATTTCATCATATTTTTCTTTTAAAAATTTTTCATTATAACCAAGAATAGCTCCATTTAAGAAAATATTTTCTCTTCCAGAGTAATTTTTATCAAAACCAGCACCTAATGAAAGTAAAGGAGCAATATTACCATTTATTTTCATTGTTCCTTCATCTGCATCATATACTCCAGAAATAATTTTAAGTAAAGTACTTTTTCCAGCACCATTATATCCAATAAGTCCAATTTTTTCTCCTTTATGGACTTTCATTGAAATATCTTTTAATGCATGGAATACTTGAACATCTCCTTTATTTCTTTTGAGAGTTCTAATAACATATTCTTTAAGGTTATCTATTTTATCATTAGTTATTTTAAAATTAATTCCAATATTTTTAAGTTCAATAGCTATGCTTTGAGGTTCATTTTTAGCAAATTCTTTTTGTTTTTCATCCCAAAGTCTTTTTTGTTCTTCTCTTAATTTGTTTTTTTGAGTTTTTTGTTTTTCTTTTTGTTTTTCTTTATTTTCTTTTTTATCAATAGCATAATAATCATCTAAAACAAGATTTATACGTCCTTCTTCATCAGTATGTATTAAATATTCTCTATATTCATCTGGTGAGTAATTATGATTTTTTGGATGTGGTTCACATTTACATATAATAGGTTTATTTACTAATAATCTTCCATCTTTAGAAGTAATGTGTATTGTATAAATTTTATTTGTGTGGAGAATAGGGACAATATTTAATTCATCATTTAATTCTTCTATTTCATTTTCCATTTTTTATTCTCCTAATATTTTTTAATTAATAATTAATTATTACTCATATATTATTTTAATTTTTTTAAACTATAATATTAATATTATGATTTTTATATATATTAAGATTTAGGTTTTTATCCATATCTTTTAAATATCATTAAAAATATATACTATAATACTAAATTTATAACTAATATATAAAATTTTTATTTTTTTAAGATTATTTAATATATTGTATGTGAGATTATGAATCTGAATATGTTAAAAAAAGGGACAAGTGAATACTTTTTACTAAAACAGTTAGTTAAAAAGAATTTTTCTGCTAAATATAAAGATTCTGTTTTAGGTATTCTTTGGAGTTTTTTAAACCCTCTTCTTACAATGATTGCTTTAACTATTATTTTCGGGGCTTTATTTAAAAGAAATATTGAAAATTTCCCTGTTTTTTTCCTTATTGGTCGTTGTTTGTATGATTATTTTACTAGTGGAACTAAAATAGCTATGAACTCTTTAAAATCAAATAAAGGTATTTTAGAAAGAATTCATGTTCCTAAATATATTTTTGCATTTGGGGGAATTGCATCTGAATTTGTTAATTATTTAATTACTATAATTATTTTATTAGCTGTTATGATTGCTACTTCAGCTCCTTTCTATTTAGTATCTTTATGTTCAATTATTCCTATAGTGACTTTAACTCTGATTATTATAGGTGCTGGTTTAATTTTAGCTATTGGAGCATCTTACTTTACAGATATTAAATATCTTTATAATGTATTTACTATGATTTTAATGTATGCATCTGCAATTTTCTATCCTATAGAAGTTGTACCAATGCCTTTCCGTAAATATATGGAACTCAATCCGATTTATGCATGTATTGCTCAAATGAGACAAATGGTATTATCTGGAACTTTACCTCCATTGTCTTCATTTTTATATACTTTAGTATGGGCTATAGGTCTTTTAATTGTAGGTATTCTTATATTTAGAAAATATCAAAAGAAAATTATTAGACAATTATAATTTTAGTTTTTAATTATAATTTTTATTTTTTATATAATTTT
>JAKSUD010000116.1 GCA_024409185.1 archaeon | reverse complement strand
ATAATATAATGTAAAATTATGTATAAATTAAATAATTTAACTAAATTTATATTAACAAATTATTATTAAAAAAATAAGGAGGCAAGGAATGTTTGAGAAATTACTTGTTGCTAATAGAGGAGAAATAGCTATTCGTATTATGCGAGCATGTCGTGAATTGAACATTAATACTGTAGCAGTATGGTCTGATGAAGATCGTAAATCTATTTATACTAAATATGCAGATGAAGATGTAGCTCTTGGAAATCCTTTACCAAAAGAATCATACTTAAATATTGATAAAATAATTAATGCAGCTGTTGATACTGGTTGTGATGCAATTCACCCAGGTTATGGATTTTTAGCTGAAAACCCAGAATTTGGAAAAGAATGTGCTAAACATGGTATAACCTTAGTTGGACCTAGTGGAAAAGCTATTGAAGAAATGGGAGATAAAATTACTTCCAAACAACTTATGAAAAAAGCAGGAGTTCCTGTAATTGAAGGTACCGATGATGGTGTAACTGATATTGATGAAGCAGTTGAAATTGCAAGAAATATTGGATATCCTGTTATTATCAAAGCTTCCGCTGGTGGTGGAGGTATTGGTATGCGTGCTGTTTATGAAGAAGATGAATTAGTACGTGCTATTGAAGCTACTCAAAACCTTGCAGAGAAAAACTTTGGTGATTCAACTGTATTTATTGAAAAATATTTAGAAAAACCAAGACATATTGAATTCCAGGTTTTAGCAGATAAACATGGAAATACAATCCATGTAGGTGACAGAGAATGTTCTATTCAAAGAAGACATCAAAAGTTACTTGAAGAAGCTCCTTCCCCAATTATGACTGAAGAATTAAGAGAAAGAATGGGTGAAAGTGCTGTAAAAGCTGCTGAATCTATTGGTTATTCAAGTGCAGGAACTGTAGAATTCTTATATGAAAATGGAGAATACTACTTCCTTGAAATGAATACTCGTATTCAAGTAGAACACCCAATTACTGAAATTGTTACTAATACTGATTTACTTAAAGAACAAATTAAAGTAGCTGCAGGTCTTGAACTTGAATATGAACAAAAAGATATTGAAATTAGAGGACATGCTATTGAATGTCGTATCAATGCTGAAGATCCTTTAAATAATTTTGCTCCAAATGCAGGTAAAATCACTCACTACCACTCTCCAGGAGGTCCAGGTGTACGTTTAGATAGTGGTGTTTATACTGGATATACTATTCCTGCATTATATGATTCAATGATTGCTAAATTAGTAACTAATGGTAGAGATAGAAACACTGCTATTGCAAGAATGCAAAGAGCATTAAGTGAATATATTATTTTAGGTGTAAAAACTACCTTACCATTCCATTCAGCAATTTTAAGAAATGAATCATTCCTTAAAGGAGATTTACATACTCACTTTGTTGATGAACATAAATTAGGAATTGAAAAAGAAATGGAAAATGTTCTTGTTGAAAATGAAGAAAGACTTAACCGTTTAAAATCTATCTTCTCTCCAAATCAACATATTGCAGCAATCTCAGCAGCAGTAAATTCATATCAAACAAATGTTCTCAATCAAATGGAAATTACTAAAAAATAATTTAAATTTTAAAAAAATAGCTATTTAATAGCTATTTACATTTTATTTTTAACTACAATTATTATTAATTAAATAATTAAACTAATTTTTACAATTAAAAACTAAAACAACTAAACGTGAGTTTTATGAAAAGAGAAATTATACAACTCCTATTAGAACAAGAAGTTATTTCTGAAGAAATAGCAGAAGAATTACAAGAGATCGATAATGATAAACTTGTAGATTCAATTAAAGAGTTTGCTCTTAAACAAACTGAAAAAATTAAATCTAAAAAAATCCAAGAACACTTAGAAACAACAACTATTGGAAAAACTATTTATTGCTTCCCAAAAGCTTATTCTACCAATACATTAGCTAAATACTTAGCAAATAAAAATGCTGAAGATGGAACTATTGTTATTGCAGAAGTTCAAACTAAAGCAAGAGGTAGATCTAGTAAAAAATGGGAATCTCCTAAAGGAGGAATTTGGCTTTCTATGATCCTTAGACCAAATCTTCCACCATCTAAAGCTTCCTTAATTACTTTAGTTACTGGAATTGCAGTGGCTAAAACTCTTAAATCTTTTGGTGTAGATGCTAAGATTAAATGGCCTAACGATGTTTTAATTAATGGTAAAAAAATATCTGGTATTTTAACAGAAGCAAGTGCTACATTAAACAATATTGATTACATTGTTGTTGGTGTTGGAATCGATACAAACCTTAAAATAGATGATTTCAACGATGAATATGTTAAATCAAGAATAACTACTTTAAATGAAGAATTAGGCGAAGATATTGATGAAAATGAGTTTATTGCTAAATTCTTAAAAGAGTTTGAAGAAGTTTATGATTTATACAAAAAAGAAGAATTCGAAAGTATTCTTAATGAATGGAGAATATTATCTGATACCATTGGAAAATATGTTGAGATTAGTCAATCTCATGGAAGATTCAAATATGGTTATGCAGTTGGAATTAATAAAGAAGGTTGTTTAATTATAGAAGAAGCTGATGGTAAATTAGAAAAAATAATCTCTGGTGAATGTAGAACTAAAGGTGAAAGATAATTTTTAAAATTGAAACTTTTAATTAAGATTTATTTAATTAAAAGATTTCAATAACTTTTTTATTAATTTTTAAAACTTTTAATAACCAAAAATCAATTTTTTAGCTTTTTCAGTATTTTTAACTAAATCTAAGAATAAATTAAATGAATTGACTATTTTTTGATTTAAAATATTTAAATCCATATCAATTACATCTTTTGTAGATAAATCAAATCTAATAGTAGCTGATGCTCCAGGCATTCCTACAGCAGGAATTGTTATAATTCCTTCTTCTTTTAATAAAATCATAGCCCATAAGAATGCACAATCTTTTATAGAAAGCTCTGTTTCAATATTTAAGTTTGTTAATTCAGAATGTAAAGATTCTTCTTTAACCATAACTCCAGTTGGAGTCATCTCAAACATATCGTAATTCTCACTTAAAATATTATAAAATTCTTCTTTTTTAGAAAATGCTTTAATTAAATGTTCTTCGGTATAATTTTTTAAACCATTTACCATAGCTAAAATAAGTGGTGGTTGAGCTTCAAGACCAAATTGAGTAGCTTTAATCTTAACTTCATTGATTAAATCTTCACGACCTGCCATTAATCCTCCACGAGGACCTGGCATCAGTTTATCAGTGCTTGTTACAACCAAATCAGCACCAAGTTCACAAGCTTTTTTCTGATTAAAAATAGCTGTTCTAAGTCTTGCACCTGATGCATCATCAACTAAAACAGGGATATTATTATCATGAGCTAAATCAATAACCTTTTTAAATAATTCTTCATCTACAACTTTATGATCCATTGTAGAACCTGTAATAACTACTAATGAAGTATTATCAAAAATCTTAAATTCATCAAAATCAATATATTCATTATAACTTGCACCAACAAGCTTACAAGAGCGTGGAATAGATGGATGAGCAGGTTTTTCAGCTAAAAAATGACTTACATTAGACTCTTCACGAACAAGAGCCAAAATAGTAGCTAAAATACCAGAACTTGTTCTATTTACAGCAAGTGCTTTTTCTCCACCAAGATGATTAGTAGCTACAACTTGAAGTTCATCTTCAAAAATAGCTGGACCAACATAAGTCTCAAGAAGACTTAAATCATCTTCACTAGCTATAAAATCTCCAGAAAGACCAGTTACATCATATAATGATTCTCTACCCTTCTCTTTAATAATAGATTTAATAATTTTAAGAGCAGATTCTCTTTTTTTAACTTCATCTAAGGAATTATTAACAATCATTTTAAA
>JAKSUD010000115.1 GCA_024409185.1 archaeon | reverse complement strand
AGTTTTTTAATATTAATATTTAAAACAAATTTATTAATTATAAAAATTAAATATATTCTTAATTAAAATTATTTTTTTTATTTAAATTGAGGAATTAAATTATGAATTCACAAGAATTATTTTTACAATCTAAAAATGTAACTCCTGGTGGAGTTAATTCCCCTGTCCGTGCATATGAACCTTATCCTTTCTTTGTAAAAGAAGCTAAGGGTGCATATATCACTGATGTTGAAGGAAATACTTATATTGACCATTGTTTAGGTTATGGGCCTGTTTTATTAGGTCATGGTGATGATGATGTCATGGCAGATGTGTATGAGCAAATGAAAAAGGGAACTGCTTATGGTGCTCCTACTGAAAATGAAGTAAAATTAGCTCAAGAAGTTATTAACAGAGTTCCTTGTGCTGAAATGGTTCGTTTTGTAAACTCTGGAACTGAAGCTACTATGGCAGCTATTCGTCTTGCAAGAGGATATACTGGAAAGAAAAAAATAGTTAAATTTGAAGGAGCTTATCATGGTGCTCATGATTATGTACTTGTAAAATCTGGTTCAGGGGCTGCTTGTTTACCAGATTCTCAAGGAATTCCTGAAGAAACTACAAGTAATACTTTTTCTGTTCCATTTAATGATAAAGTAGCTCTTGATTACTTATTAGAAGAACATGCTGATGAAATTGCATGTGTTATTATGGAACCAGTAATGGGTAATATTGGGTGTGTTCAACCAGATCCTGGTTTTTTAAGATTTGTACGTAATGTAACTGAAAGATTTGGTGTTCTTTTAATATTTGATGAAGTAATTACTGGTTTTAGAGTTTCTCGTGGTGGAGCTCAAGAATACTTTGGTGTAAAACCTGATCTTGTTACTTTTGGTAAAGTTCTTGGTGGAGGTTTTCCAATTGGGGCTTATGCAGGTAAAAAAGAAATTATGGAATTAATTGCACCTAATGGTCCTGTTTATCAAGCAGGTACTTTTAGTGGAAATCCTGTTACAATTCAAGCAGGTTTATCTACTTTAGAAAAATTAGATTATCAATTTTATGTTGACCTTTCAAGAAAAAGTGATGAATTTAGAAAAGGACTTATGGAAATGTTAGGAGAAATAGGTTTACAACTTCAAGTTGTAGGTCTTGCATCTATGTTCCAGATATATTTCAACAGATATCCTGTCACTAATTATGAAAAAGCTAAAAAATCAGATACTAAAAAGTTCCAAATTTACTTTAATGAACTTTTAAAACAAGGTGTTTTTATACCTCCAAGTCAATTTGAATGTAATTTTATTTCAGGATCACATACAAGAGAAGATTTGGAAAAAACTTCTGAAGCTATTAAAAATGCATTAAAAGTAGCTTGGAATTTATGAATTTAATTTATTTAAATTCATATTTTTTACAATTTGATTTTATTTTGTAATTTTTATCTATTTTTTCTTTTTTTAATTAATTTACTATTTTTATTTTATAGGTTATAACACAGTTATATTTTTGAAAAAAGGATTTGAAAAGTTAGAAATTAGAAAATGAGTTATGAATAATGATTTAAAAAATTAAAATTTAAAAAAAGAAAAAATAAATAGCTATATTATAGCTATTTAAAATATTAATTCATTAATGAATCCATACCTTTAGTCGCTAATAATTTTACAAATGCTCCTTCAGGATACATTACGATTTTTCCTTTAGAGTATTCATCAAGTGCAGCTTTAACCATTTTGTCTTTTTTATTTTTGTCTTTGGATGCTTTTACAAGCCCTCTAATTAATATTTTGACTGCTTCTGCACGATCCATTCCTTCTCCCCAATCTTTTTCACGAATAAGGTCGATTCCACTAACATTCATTTCAGTACCATTAATATCTATAGGTCCTGCAGCTTTAATAATTACATCAATAGAACTGGAGCTTACTCCAACAACTGCATCTAAAGATACATTTTGATTATATTCTACGATTTCTTTAGCATATTTTAAACATTTTTGTGAATCTTCCCAATAAAATGAATCGTGTAAAAGTAACATTTTTCCAGCACCTTGAGCTTGATATTCTTCAGGCTCTTCAACATTAGGGTGAGTTAATCCATGAGGATATACAGGAGTATAATTTTTAATTTTTCCATTTTCTAAATGTACAATAAAAGCCATGTCTGCTACACCAATACCAGGTCTTGGTTCTGATTCATCAAGTGCTAAAACAAGGACATCTTGAGATCCTTCAGTCAAATCTGTTTGGAAAAAGATTTGACCAGCTATTACTGCAATAGTTCCGATTACAATAATAACTAAAATACCAATAAGTAATTTTTTTTTGTCTGTCCATAAAATCCCTTTACTATATTTTAATTTTATTTTTAATAATAAGACTAAAAATTTATAGAAATATTTAATCAAACATACTTTGTATTTTATTAAATATAATGCTTTCTAATGAATATTTCTAATTTGTACATTTTTTTTTAAAAAAAGTTTATTTATTCTGTATTTTTCTTTATCGTACATATTTTAGTTATTGCATTAATTTTTTAATTTTATTTTTAGAAATTAATATTAAAATTAATAAAATAATATACATTATAATAAATATTAAACTAAATGTTTTAAAATCTGTTACTGGAATTATTCCAAATAAATAATGAATTATTCCACTATTCTTATCTGGATAAAATCCTGCCATTACTCCAGATAATGTATAAGAACCTGCTAAACAACAGTAAAATAATCCCATTAAACGTGATAAATATTTCTTTGGAGCAAATTCGGAAATTAGACTTAGAATAATAGGTAAAACTAATATTTCTGCTGTGGATCTTATTAATTCCATTATAATTATGAATATTATATTAATATTTTTTATTCCTCCATCCGCCATAATAGCTAAAGAGAAGAATATGATATATGTAATTAATAAAGCACATATTCCAAGGATTATTTTTAAAATTAAACTATTATTTTCATCTTTTTTTCTATTAAAATATGTTAGTATAATTGGTGAGAATATTATCACTCCTAAAGGTTCAATAAATTTAATCATTTCAGGAGTTATATTGAAAACTGTAACTGATTTAATAACATAGTCTTTTGCAAAAAACATTAATGTAGAATCAATTACTTCAAATCCAATGAAAAAGATTAAAGCAATTATTTGTATGATTATAATTAATTTTATATGGTTTTTTTCTATTTTACTTAATTTTATATTTTCATTAATTTTTTTGGGAATTTTATTTATAATTGGTTTTAATCCCACTATTTCTCCTTTTAAATTTACTAAATATTTATTTCTAAATAAATTGTAAATTACAATTAAAATAACTAAACTAATACCAAGAATAAAGAATCCATACTTGTATAAATTAAGAGTTTCTCCAACAATAATTCCTAAAATTAGTGAAGCACTTATCATACCAATATTTAGTGCCATATTAAGTAATGTGAAATTAGATTCTATTTTATCTTTTAGTTCATAAATTTCAGGAACAATTGATGCTATTCCAATTCTTAAAAATCCTGCTCCGATTATTGTAAACATTAAACTAAAAATTAATATAATTTCAGGATAATTAAATAAAAAACTTGAATGGAGAGGAGTTAAAGGTTGTGTTAAAGAAGCATCATAACTTAGTAAAAATAGTCCTAAAGTCATTATTATGCTTCCAATGTTTATAATTTTCCTACTTCCAATATAATTGTCACAGAGATGACCTCCAATTAAAGTAGTTATATAAACAAGACCACTATAAACTCCATAAATTAAAAGTGCAAATGAAAGATTTAAGTTTAAAAATTGTACCATGAATAAAGTTAAAATAGCACCTATTCCATAAAAACTAAATCCTTCACAGATTTCCATTAAAAATAGGGTGTATAAACTTTTATTATTTTCCATATTTGCACCTTTAATTTATCATTACTTTTTTTATATTATATT
>JAKSUD010000114.1 GCA_024409185.1 archaeon | reverse complement strand
AAATGGTAGAACATGGACATGGCCATCATGGACATGGACAAATGACTCCAGAACAGCAAAAAGCCATGATTGAACAAGAACTTAGATTAGTTGAACACATGGGAAATGTAAAATACAAAATAGCTGTTATGAGTGGAAAAGGTGGAGTCGGAAAATCAACTGTAGCTGCTAATTTAGCAGAAGCATTCCAAAAGAAAGGATTTGTTACTGGAATTCTTGATGCAGATATTCACGGACCAAATATTCCAAAAATGCTTGGAGTAGATGGAGAAGATATTATAATTTCAAATGGTGAAATGATTCCTGTAATGACTAAAAACGGCCTTAAAGTAATGTCAATGGCTTTTATGATTGATGAAGTTAATACTCCAATTATTTGGAGAGGTCCTCAAAAATCAGGAGCTATTAAACAATTTATGGCAGATACTGCTTGGGGTAATTTAGATGTTTTAATCATTGATAACCCTCCTGGAACTGGAGATGAACCTTTAACTGTACTTCAAACTTTACCAGATGTTGATGCTGTTGTTATGGTAACTACACCAAATAGCTTATCTCAAGAAGATGTTTTAAAATGTGTTGGTATGGTTAAAATGTTAAATATCGAAGATATTGCTCTTGTTGAGAATATGGCTTATTATGTCTGTCCTCATTGTGGTGAGAGAACTAATATCTTTGGTGAAAGTGCAGGTGAAGAATTTGCAAATGAAATGGGAATTCAATATCTTGGAGAACTCCCATTAACAGAAAAAGTAGGGGAATCTGCAAATAAAGACAGTACAATTGTTAATAGCTTTGCAGAAGAAGAAGTTACTAAAAAATTCTTAAACATTGTTGATGATTTAATGAAATATTTTTTAGAGGAATAACTTAAAAAAAACTATTTTTAAATTTTAAGGATTAGATAACTCTAATCCTATTTTTCATTATTTTTATAAAATCTAATTTTAAATCTTCCATGAATAAATGGTTTTAAAGTCATACCATAGAGAATTTTAACAAATTTAACAGTGCAATTCCAATTATCTTTTGAAAGTTCATAAATACTTTTAAGTTCTTCATTAGAAAGTTCTATAATCTCACCAGAACTTGTGTAAATCTTATCAAATCCACGCCTACCTTGTTTTGAAACTTTACCAGCATATTCTTTTGAAGAATTATAAAAATTATAAAGAGAATCTTCATTAAGAGAATTAAATTCTTCTACAACAGTATTTGCAGAATCTTTAGCAAATTTATTAAAGTATCTATAAGCTACAAAGACATATCTAAAATGATTAATAATATATCTAAGATTATCTAAAGTAAGATTATTTTTAAGGTCATGATCAATTAATTTAGTATCATAAACATCATACAACTCTTTTTCTTTAATTTGAATTAATAATTCATAAATATGAGATAAATCTATGATTAGATTATTAAATAATGGATAAATAAAATTAATTGGAGATTCTTTAGAAGATATTTCTTCTAAAAATTCTGTAATATCCTCATCTAAAATAGGAAACTCTGTAGTTTTTCCTTCAAATATATCCACATACCAATCAAACAATGATGAAGTTTTATTAATAAAGGAAGATAAATCATAAGTAATTTTTTTATCATCCATAGATTTTTGAATATTAGTTAAAGTATCCACATAATCATCAAAAGTAGAATTTAATTCTGTGAATATAACAATATCTTCATCAATATCTCTAAAAGTATCTTTAAATCTATCTAATAAATTTAAAATATCAAAGTTAACTTCAGATAATTCATTAGCAACTAAATGGATATTATTATTTTTAGTGAATCTTAACAAATTATATTTTTTAATTAAATTAGATTTATGTTTGAATAATGTAATAATATTAGTTTCTTTTTGATTAGGAGTGAGTAAAGTAGTTACAACTAAAATAATAATAAAACTACAAATTGTAGCTAATAAATGCTCAAAAGACATCATAATACTTTGTTCAGGAATGAGGAAAATAAAACCTAGCATAAGAAATATTAAAGATAATTGAGGGTCATCCTTAAATACAAAGAATAATACGAAAGCAACAATAGCTAAAATTCCTAAAAATGCATAAATTCCTAAAAATTCAAATAGAAATATTATACAAATACCTAGAACTACACCAACAAATGTGAAAATAGATCTTATTATAATTTCTTTTTGAGTATTATCTAAAGAAGAATTTATTGTAAATGCAGTGATTAAAGAAGTAGTATAAATAATACTATGTATAAAAAATTCATCTAAAAAGAATGCTTCAAATACAGAAATAACTAAAGCAAAACTAAATCTAATATTACTATCAGATAAATTCATATTTTTAAATGCATTTAAAATACTTTTCTTTTCAGGAAAAGAAATATTATTAATAACTTTATTATCTTCTAATACTTGATTTAAATCTTCAAAAAGAGATTTATATTTTCTAATAGATGCATCAAGTAATAATTGATCAGGATTTTTATTAGGAATTTTATCTAATTCAAATTCTAAGTTTTTCTGAAACTCAGTAATATATCCAATATTTACTTCAAATTCCCTATCTGGCCCTTTTAAAATAGATTTTCTTAGTTTAGCCATTAATCTATCTAATTCTTCTATAAATAATTTAAAGTCTTTATTTCCTTCTAAATATTTAGAAAATGTATTAATATTACTATTTACAATGAAAAATCCATTAGCTAAACTAAGTAAACTTACCATACGGTCAGAACGGTCAATGGATAAAAGTTCATCTTTAAGAACATTAAATTCATGGAATTTTAAATCAGATCTAAAACAATTAGCTAATTTTTCTCTTTTATAAGGATTATGTTTAATTAATCTGATTATAACCATAGGTATTGCAGTTATAATAACACATGCAACAATAAAAAGACAGGTTTCACCTAACCACATCCAAGAAGTTTCATAGAATGTAGATGCTGCTGCAATAAGATAAACATAAATCATTGCAGAGTAAAGTCCAATTAAACCAATATTTTTATTTTGTAATTGGGTAAGACAAACTAAAATAGCCCAGAATATATCAACAAGCACTAATAAAAAAACATTAATTGAACCAAGATATGCAGTAAATGTAGCTACTACAATCAAAAATATGAAAATAGGAATTTCCCTTTTCATTTCTTCTAAAGGTATTTTACGAATCATAAAAAGAACTATAATACATTCAACTACAAGGAAACCATAACCTAACCAATAGTCAAAATGTTTATCAATATCTAATCCATTAATCATGGAAAATTCAACATTAATATAACCAAGGTATTTAGCTAAAAAGAGAGTAATAGTAAATCCTACAATTGCAATTATAAAATTATCATATGCTCTTGATGGATTAAATTCAAATAAATGAAATACTCTTTTAAAAAGATTCTGTTTTTCTAATAAACCTTCATTTTCCATAAAAGCACCTCCTATAATCACATTAAAATTAATATATTATAATATAACTATTAAGTTATTATATATTTAAATATTTTTAAAAAAAAATAGTATTATAAAATAAAAATTAGATAAAATTAAGAATTAAATATTAATAAAAACTTTAGGAAGATAAATTAGGATTTGTCGTCCTAACAACTATGAAAAAATTAAAACAAAAAATAGTGGTAAATTATTATTTATCGTCCTAAGAAGATAATGAAAAATTGATAAAAATTTATTATAAATTTTGAATAAAAAAAGAAAAAGTTTAGAGGAAAGACTATCCTCTAAAATTTAAATTAATAATTTACAAACACACAATAATTAGGTAATCTATGTTTACTACTATAAAATGCTAAGATTTTAGCTAAAGAGTAAGCATATGGGTTGTATCCTATCTTTTTACCTCCATAAGTGAAGTATTTAGGAAGTGTTCCTTTAACTCCTTTACTGTAAAGAGTATTAACAACACTTAAATATCCTTTTTTCATAATTTTCTTAGATATTT
>JAKSUD010000113.1 GCA_024409185.1 archaeon | reverse complement strand
TGGGAGGAAAACTTCCTGCAATAGTTTTATAATTTTCAGCGTCGATTACTATACTGGTAATGAGTTTGTTTATGAAGATGATTATTCAGATAATTTAAATAATTATTTAAATATCACTAACCAAATTGGGGGGGAAATTATTAACGACTAATACTGAAACTAATGGTCGTTTTCATAGTAATTGGCTTAATATGATGTATCCTCGTCTTAAATTAGCTAGGAATTTACTTAAAGATGATGCTGTTTTAGTAATTAATATTGATGATAATGAGATAAAAAATTTACTTACTTTATGTCAAGAAGTTTTTGGTGAAGAAAATGTTGATTGTGGAATCTGGCAGAAAGTAGATAATGATTCTGGTAAAATGAAAATCACATATCGTATGCGTTTAGAACATGAATATGTTGTTTTCTGTTTTAAAAATAAAAATCATTCTTTCTTTAATAAATTTATTGAAGAAAGAAATTATAAAAATGAATATACTAATCCAGATAATGACCCAAGAGGGCCTTGGATTTCTGCTTTAATTTCAAATACAGAAGAAAATTCAAATCCGAATGGTGAATTATTTTATGATATTGAAACTCCTTCAGGTAAGATAATTTCAAGACAGTGGCGTGTTGCACAATGGGAAATGGAAGAATTAATTAAAGATAATCGTATTTATTTTGGAAGTTCTGGAGATTCAGCACCTAGATTAAAATCTTTTATCAATGAACCTAAACTTTCTACTCCTACAACTATATTTAATAATGTAGGTACTGCAAAAACTGCGGGTAAAATGATTGAAGAGATTATGGGTGATAGAAAAATATTTTCTTATCCGAAACCTGTTGAATTTGTTGAACATTTATTAAAAATCATTACCGATTGTAGATATAGTTTAAATCCAAATAAATCTTCTAGAAGAAAGATTTATTTCCCTGGTGCTAATATGGATGTTAAATTAGAAGATAGAAATGAAATTATTTTAGATTTTTTCTCAGGTTCTGCTACTACTGCTCATGCAGTAATGGATTTAAATAATCAAGATAATTTAAATAGGAAATTTATAATGGTCCAATTACCTGAGCTTTTAGATGAAAAATCAAAATTTTTTAATGAGGAATACAAAAATGTCTGTGAAATAGGAAAAGATCGTATCAGAAAAGCAGGAGATAAAATAGTAGAAGAATCCGGTAATAAAAACTTAGACATTGGATTTAAAGTATTCAAATTAGACTCATCTAACTTAGAAAAATGGGATCCTGATTATAATGATTTGGAACAAACATTGTTAATGTCTCAAGATAATATTAAGTCGGATAGAACTCAAGAGGATTTAGTATATGAAATTATGCTTAAGTATGGTATTGATTTGGCTTTACCTGTTGAAAAGCATGAATTAAGTGATAATACTATTTATTCAATTGGATTTGGTGCTTTACTCATTTGTTTAGATGATAATATAACAAAAGATATTTCTAATTCTATTATTGAACTTTCTAAAGATTCTGATATTTGTCGTGTTGTATTTAAAGATAATGGTTTTGCTTCTGATTCAGATAAAACAAACATTAAAGAAAATTTAAGAACTCATAATATTGATGAATTTATTACAATTTAAATAGGAAGTGTTAATATGAAACTTAAATTTGATTCTAATCTTGATTATCAGACAGAAGCTGTTAAAGCAGTTACAGATTTGTTTAAAGGCCAAACCCTTGTAGATGCTTTTTTCACTGTTAGTGGTCAAACTGGTTTTGATTATATGAGATATGATGAAAAATCCAAATCTTATTATAAAGAAAAACAACGGTTTGGTCAAGGTGTAGGTAATAAATTAACTATAAGTGATTATGATATTTTAGAAAATCTTAGAAAAGTACAAACATATCATAAATTAGCTCCATCTGAGAAATTAAATGGACTTGATTTTAATATTGAAATGGAAACAGGTACAGGTAAAACCTATGTTTATTTAAAAACAATCTTTGAATTAAATAAAAAATACGGTTTTACAAAATTTATCATTGTAGTTCCCAGTATTGCTATTAAAGAAGGAGTATATAAAACAATAAAAATTACAAAAGAACACTTTAAAGAATTATATGATAATATACCTTATGATTCATTTGTATATAATTCATCAAAACTTGAACAAGTTAGAAACTTTGCAATAAGCTCCAATATTCAAATAATGATTATTAACATTGATGCATTCAATAAAAGTTTCACTAAAGGAAACTTTGATAATACTAAAAAACAAAATAATTCTAATATTATTCATAGAGAACAAGATAAACTTAGTGGTTATAAGCCTATTGAATTAATTGCTGAGACTAATCCTATTGTTATTATTGATGAACCTCAATCAGTTATGGGTGGTAAAGGGGAAGAAGCTGTATCATATCTTAATCCATTATGTACTTTAAGATATTCTGCTACTCATAAAGAAATCCAAAACTTAATTTACAAACTTGATGCTGTGGATGCTTATGAAATGAATCTTGTTAAAGGAATTGAAGTAGCAAGTTTTGAATCTCTAGATTATCATAATAAAGCTTATTTAAAGTTACTTGAAACCAATAATAAGAAATCACCAATCACTGCTAAAATTGAAGTAGATGTTAATGATAAAGGATCTATTAAAAGAAAAGTAATTACTGTAAAACAAGGAACTGACTTATCAGAACCTAAAGTAACAAACAGAGATATCTATACTGGTTATACTGTAGACGAAATCTATTGTGGTGAAGGAAATGAATATGTTAGTTTCACACAAAAAGAAGATATTTTAAAAATAGGAGTTCCTGTTGGAGAAATAGATGATATTACTATTAAAAGAGCGCAAATTAGAAAAACTATTGAAGAACATTTAAATAAAGAATTAAGACTTAATAGTCAAGGAATTAAAGTTTTAAGCTTATTCTTTATTGATAAAGTATCTAATTATAGAACTTATGATGAAGAAGGAAATCCAAAAAAAGGCAAATATGCAAAAATATTTGAAGAAGAATATAAAAAACTAATTAAAAAACCTAAATATTCCACTTTATACCAAGATATTGACTTAACTTTAACTGCTGAAGAAGTTCATAATGGTTACTTTGCTCAAGATAAAAAAGGTAAAATTAAAGACTTTAAACAAAAGAAAAATGGAGAATATACCTTAACTAAAGAAGCAGAAGATACTTTTAATTTAATCATGAAAGATAAAGAAAAATTATTAAGTTTTGATTCAGAACTTAAATTTATTTTCTCTCACTCTGCACTTAGAGAAGGTTGGGATAATCCTAATGTTTTCCAAATTTGTACACTTAATGAAACAAGTTCTACTATGAAAAAACGTCAAGAAATTGGTAGAGGTCTTAGATTATGTGTAAATCAAGAAGGAAAACGTATTCATGATAAATCTATTAACACTTTAACTGTTATGGCTAATGAAAGCTATGACTCCTTTGCTCGTTCATTACAATCTGAAATGGAAGCAGATACAGGAATTAAATTTGGAGTTATTGAAAAAACTTCCTTTGCACATATTACTATAGAAAATAATAAAGGTGAATTCAAACCTATTGGTACTCAAGGGTCCATGACTATCTTTAACCATTTCAAAAGAATGAATTATATAAATGGTAAAGGTAAAGTTCAAGAAGCTTTAAAAGAAGCTATAAAAGAGAATAAAGTAGTTGTACCTGAAAGATATGAATCTATTAAAGAACAGATAGTTCAGGTTGCTACAAGACATACTAAAAAGCTTGAAGTTAAAAATGCAAATACAAAAAGAAAAGTTAAAGTTAATAAACATGTTTACCTAGATCCTGAATTTAAAGACTTCTGGGACAAAATTAAACATAAAACAACTTACTCTGTGAGTTTTGATACCTGTGAATTGATTGAAAATTGTAGTAAAGCTTTAGCTGAAGAAGTAAATGTAAGTGCTCCTAAGCTTATTTATACTAAATCTGGTTTAACAATTGATGCTGCAGGTGT
>JAKSUD010000112.1 GCA_024409185.1 archaeon | reverse complement strand
TATCAATCAAGATTAGATAAAAAAGATAAAATGCAAGCTTTTAAACGCTTAGATGATTTTATCTCTTAAAATTTATTTAATCTGTTTTTTAATAATTAATTAAATTAAATAACTATTTAACTTGTTTTTATTAATTTAATCTTTTTTATTAATTTTCTTATTTTCTTCATGGATATTAACTGTTTTTCCATGAGCTGTTGGAATAACTTCAAAGACAGGGTCTTCAAACTCTAAATCAAATTCTTTTCCTTCCATTAATAAATGTTGGAAAATAGCAAGTGCAGCTACTTCAGAGTGAGGTTGTGTTGTTACACTAACATTCCAATCTGCATTTTTATAAACTTTTGTAGGAACTTTTGCACCACCTACAACAATTAAAATGTCTTTTTCACTATCTCTTACTTCATCTACAATTTCATGAGCTTGAGAACCATACATAGTAAGGTGAACTATTTTTCCACCATTTTCTCTCCAGTTTAAAATGACTTCCATATAACTTTTATTATATTCTACTTCGAAGTCTCCACCCCATCTATCTACAATATCTCTAACACTTTTCATTAAACTATGGTCTTCTTCTCCACTTAACCATACCTTCTCAGCACCAAATGCTCTTGCAGTTAAACATACATGGGTTGTAATACGAGTATCTCTTCCAATTCTATGATCTAATCTTAAAACTTGTATTCTCATTTAATTTCCTCTTAATCATCTTCGTTAATTAAATTCTGTAAGTATTATAATAATGAAATAGCTATTATCATAAAGATTAATGCGAATAATCTTCCGAGTTCATTAGATGCTCCAAGAACATCACCATTAGCTATTTTAAGATGTCTTTTACCAAATAATGATGCTAAAGCTCCTCCAAACATTCCACCAATTATTCCAAATATTCCAATTGGTAAGTTTATAATTACAGTTATTATAATAGCTATGATTATTCCTATAATATAATTAGTTGGATTTATGGAATCTATAAAGAATTTACCTATTCCTTCTTTTCCTGCTTTTGAACTTATACAACAAGTTAAAAGTCCAACTTTAGCAGCTATTTCTGAAATTATTAATAATAAGAAAAGATTTAAATCAAGTATTTGATAAATTCCTGCAATAGTTATTGTTCCAACTATAAATAATGTGGATATTCCTCCAACTCCAGTAATTGGGTCTTTCATAACCTCTAATTTTCTCTCAGGAGTTCCATGAACCATCATTCCATCACCTAAATCTATTAATCCATCAAGGTGATTAAATCCATTTATAAGTATGAAAAATCCATAAATGATTGTTGCAGTTAAAAGTGGAGGCATATTTAAAAAAGTAGCTAAAATATAAGCAATAATTGCTCCAATTAATCCAATTACTCCATTAATTATCGGCCAAAACCAAGTAACTTTAGCCATTTCTTCAATACTTGTGTAAACATTAATAGGTAATATTGTACTAAAAGTAGCTAAACCTAATATTGAACGAATTATTGAAGGTTTTTCTTTTTTAAAGTAATCATCATTGTTTTTTTCTTTCATTTTTAAACCTCTAACTTATTATTATATTGGTTAATTTTCTATCAATAATAAGAAATATTTATTAGTTTTATTAAAAATTTATTAATTTATTTTTTAATATGTATGTTTTAATATTTTAATTTAAAATTGGTTTTTTACCAATAACTTGGGGGATAGTTTTATTTAAAATTATTCCTATTCCAGATGCAATTAGCAGTATTAAAATACCTAAAATAATTATTTCTATTAAGTTTACTTGGGTAATATTTAAATATGCAATACCTATTGTAAAAATTTTTCTTAATATTTTATCTAAACTCATAATTACTAAAGTATATGTGCTTATGATAATTATTAATTTATTTTTAAACTCTAATAATTGAGTTAATGAAATTATGAATAGTAATCCTGAAATGGATGTTATATATGCTAATATAGGATTTCCATTACATAATCCTAAACGGAAAATTATGCTATTTCCAGTAAGATATAAACATATCCAAAAGATAAATGTTATAATTAATGAAATGAACTTAAATTTAGTATTTTTAAATAATTGTTTTAAATTATTCTTTTTGAAAATATATCCCATATAAAAGAATAATAATCCGACACATGTTGCAGGAATACTAAAAGCAGTATTAATATTAAATATTTGTAATAAATATGCAGAAATAACTAATATTAACACACTAATTAATATCTTTTTATCAGATTTTAAATATTTTTTCATTATTAAAAAAAATCATAATAATACAAAATAATGAAATCAAAAACCAAGTAGGATCATTAATAAGGGAAATGCTTTTAGGACTATTTACAACTAAAATCATTCCAAGAAACTTTTTACCTATATATTGTAGTAAATGTTTAGGTTTTTTTTAATAGGATTAATAAAATTAAACAAATTAAATTGAAAAATATATAAGGTATAATTAATCTGTTAAAATATTTTTTTAATGCAGTTTTAATTTTTATAGGTTTAAATAAATAGCCTGAGCAGAAGAAAAAGATAGGCATATGTATTGTTGTAATAATAAGTAATGTTGGAAATTGTGAATGGATATATGGGAATTGTTCAATTAAATGACCAAATACAACTAAAAATATAGCTATAACTTTACAGTTATCAATCCAAATTTCACGTTTAGTACTATTTGCATTCATATTCATCTTATCTATAAATTTTATTCTTCAAATATTTTAGACATACATCCTGCAATTAAACCTGCAAAGATATCATCAACCATTGGTCCAAGACCATAAATTATTCCAGGTTTAGCTTCATCATATCTTTTGAAATTAAATTGAGCTTTAGTTCCAGCTATTTGATTAGAAATAGCTAATCCTAAAACTTCATCAGTGTAAAGATATGCAGGATCATCACTTACATCAACTTCTCGTACTCTGCCTTTTTGGAAGTCTTCTTCTGTTCTAATAGCGGCCATTAAAAGAGCAATTACATTGATATCTGTAAGTGAATGTATGATTTGTTTTTCAAGTTTTTCTTTTAACTCTTCTGTTATTTCTACACCTACACAAAGTTCAAGACCTGCTTCTACTAAATCTCCAATTAAAATTCCTTCAGATACAAGATAATCAAGTATTCCTGTTGTAAGATTCATTTTTTCTACTGAATCTTCACAGCTTATTGTTACTGCATCTTGAATTCTAAGGGAAAATTCTTCCATATCAAAGTCTTCTCTTTCATCATCATATTGCATATTTGTAATATCTAATCCAACTTCCATAACATACTCTTCATTTAAACTACCTTCTGGTAAATTAGAAGCAACAACTAAGAAATCTTGAGTATTTAATATGTTTGATATGTGTATTGGAAGGTTTAATGATTCAAAGAATTTTGCTTTTTGTTTAGTAGCTATTTTATAAAGTTGAATAAGTGCTTTTGGACTTAATGCTTTATTTATAAGAATTATTTGTCCAACATCAATTTTAGCATCTTCAAAACCTTTTTCACTATTTAAAACTTTTAAACCATCTGAAAAGTCTTCAATAGCAACATCATTTGCCATAACTGTTACTATGCTGATATCATCATATGAGTTTACAATGTATTGAATATCATTAAAATTTTGAGAAATATAACTACCTTCAATTTTATTTTCTTCTTTGTAGTTTTCTGTAAAATTAATTAATTCTTCTTCACTAAATTTAGTTTCATTTTTTAAAATCATGATGTTTTCAATAATATCAATTCCATCACTGACTTTCATGTCACTAAATGTTAAAAAGTAATCTCCATTATCTATGTATAATGCATCTGAATTTTCATTAATTTTTCCATTTAATATTTTATTTGGCAATTTGATTCCTCATATGATTTAATTAGATATTGTTAATTATTTAACGATAATATATTTGTTCTTTTTAATTTATAAATTTAAATAATAAGATAAATATATTATATATACAAATTAATTCTTATTTTATAATAAATTTTTATAATT
>JAKSUD010000111.1 GCA_024409185.1 archaeon | reverse complement strand
TTTTACCAGAACCAGGAGGACCATAAATTTGAGTAATATTCCTTTTTTCTATTCCCCCATCTAATAATTTATCTAATGGAGAATTAGTAGCTATTTTTTCATAATCATACATTTTAGCTAAAGATTTCATTTTAATCCCTATTTTAATTATCTTAATCTTTTAAATATAATACTAATTATTTTATTAATATTTTTAATAATATTTTTAATTTTAAAATTTAAGTTTTAATAATATTAATTAATTTTTTTAACTTCTTTAAATTTATGTTTTAAGGCAGCTTTTTTCTCATCTTTTGAAAGTTCTCTAAATTCTTCAGATTTTGTAAATTTTATAATTTCAGAACCTCTTCTTACTAAAGCAGGTCTAAAATCAGTTAAATCAATAATAGTAGATGGAGAACTTGATTCTAAATTACCTACATCAATAATTAAATCTACAGAATCACCAATTTGTTTTAAAATATCTTGAGGATTGGATAATGTTTCTTTATCTGCAACATTAGCACTTGTAGTAACAATTGGGAAAATCCTTGCAAGAGAAATAGCTATTTTATTATCTGGAATTCTTACACCAATTTTATCATTTGGACTGATATAAGAAGGAACAATTTTTTGTTTAGGTAAAATAAAGGTAAAAGGACCTGGAAGCCACCTATTTATAAGAGACCAATTTTTAAAATTAACATCTGCAACTAAATCTAATGCATCTAAATTAGAAACTAAAACAGATAAAGGTTTAGTTGAATCTCTAGATTTTATCTCATTAATCCTTTCTACAGCTTCTTTATTAAAAATATTAGCTCCCAAACCATAAACTGTATCTGTAGGATATAAAATAACCCCACCTTCAGCCATAACATCAATAGCTTTATTGATTAAATCAATATCAGGATTTTCTGGATTTAATTTTAATATTTTCATAAATTTCTGCCTAATTAAACTATTTTATAAATTATATAATTTAGTAAAATACATAAATTATTAATTAAATTTATATTAGTAAATTCATATAATTAAAATTATGCTTGAAAGATTAAGACCAAAACTAACAAAACATTTAGAACCAATAGCTAAAAGATTAAATATAAATCCAAATATTATAACAATAATCTCTCCATTTATAGCTATAATTGCTGCATTTGGTTTTGCAAACCATAATCTTATCCTTGGAGGATTATTTATTTTACTTAGTGGATTTTTAGATGTTGTAGATGGGGCTGTAGCAAGACGTCACCAAAGAGCTAGTCCATTTGGTGCATTTTTAGATTCAACTATGGATAGATTTGCAGATGCAATTATTTATATTGGAATTATTTTTGGAGGATATTGTGATTGGTTTATTGGTATTTTAGCTATTCACTCAGCAATAACTGTTAGTTATGTAAGATCAAGAGCAGAAACACAAGGTATTGAATGTAGTGTTGGAATAGCTGAACGTGCAGTAAGATTATTAATTTTAGTTGCAGGTACATTAATTATAGGATTTATTAATTTTATTGGACTTATACATACAGAATCAGCTTTTACTTATGTAATTTATTTACTTGTAATTCTTTCATACTTTACAGTATGCCAAAGAGTTTATCATACTTATAAAGAATTAAATAAATAATGTTTAAATTTAAAAAATTAGAATTAATATTAAATAAAAAAGGAGAAACAAAATGACAGATTTAGAAAGTCCTGAGAAAATAGCTATTGATATTGCAAAACTTGAGAGAAATTTAAATCAAGTTGCAGATATAACTTTTGAAGGAAAAGAGAAAGAAGTTTATGATAGAGCTATTGATTATTGGAATGATTCAAAATATTATCTTGAGAAAAAAGACATGAGAACTGCTTTTGGTTGTATTGAATATAGCCATGGTTTACTCGATGCATTAAGAATGATTCATGGATTAATTTAAATGAATATTCGATTGATTAAAATGCATCAAAATATAATAAACCATTAAATTATCAAAAGTTAGTTAAAAATAATTAAATAAAAATTTTATTTGAAAAAATAATCTAAAAATAGTTAAAAAATTTAGAGATATTTAAAAAAATTTCTAAAAATAATTAAAAAAATAGAAATTTAAAATTGAAAAATAATTAAGTCAAGTTAAAGTAGCAATACTTAAATATTCGTATTAACAAATACTATTTTATACAATACAAACAAACTTTATCTAAAGAAAATTGTGGAGGAAATAAAATGGAAGAAGAATATATAAATTTAAGATTTGAACTTGAAAAACTTGATAAAAATCAATTAACTCAAATTCTTGAAAAGAATGGTTACAATATTGGTGGAAATCAGAAAAAATTAATTAATGAAATTATGACCAAAGTAACTCACACAACAGTTATTAATGATTTAAAAGAAATGGGACTTTTATAACCTCATTTATTTTAAATTTTATTTTTTAAAATAAAATATAACAATAGTTATATTATACTTGATAAAAAAGAAAAATAATATAGATGACTTAGTCATCCATATCTTCAAATCTAGGTTCTAATTTTTCCATTACACCAGGTAAAGAAGTGTATTCCATTTCTTCACTAGGTAATCTGTGTGGTTCGAAAGGACCATGTCTTCTGATGTAAGTAGCAGCTCTAGAAGCTAATTGTCTAGTTTCATCATATGCAGGGTCATCAAAGATGTCTACAGGACCAATTAATTTAGCATCAGATACTTGGAAACCTAAACCAATTACTCTTGCAGGACCATCGAATCTTACAGGGTTTGCATATTCTTCAGAAACAGGCATTAAAGGACCGTTGTGAGAACCTCTCATCCATCCACTTACCATGTGAGGGAATGCGAAAGCTTCGTTACATTCACCAGCGGAAGGGAATCCAGATTGAGCACGTACAATAGCTGCAGGGTCGTCTTTACCAACATATTCTCCAGCCATTAAGTTTAATCTTTCGGTACTTACAGTAGCTGCAATGTCTCCATCTTTAGTGAATACATTTTTAATTACGTATCTTCCAGTAGAACCGATTAAAGCAAGTAAGTCGTAAATTTCTTCAGGACAGCTTAACATAACTTTTTTGTTTTCAATTACATCGTAAACTTCAAAGTCAAATCCATCGTGCATTTTAGGGTCAATAACAAGTCCCGCAGTGTTGAAAGGATCTGCGAACATTTTATAAATAGGTAAGTTAAATGCACCTGGTTCAGTTTTATCACAGCAGTATACGATTACAGGGTTACTTGGTCTTTCTTCAAATTCCATTTCAGCAATACCTGGACCCATACCTTTAATGTTACCAGAGAAGGTATCGGATAATAAGTCTTGACCTGCACCGTATAATTTTAATTCACGAGCAATTTCAGTAGCTTGTAAAAATGCATCATATGCTACTTTGTGAACTTCTTCATTTAATTCTCCTTTAGTGTGAGTCATGATTAAATCAATGTCGTCACCACAACGGGAGATATAATAATCTTCAATGATTCCAGCTTCTAAAGCGTTTCCTAATACTTCATCACATTTTTCTAATAATACAGGATGAGATACACAGTGTCCAGCGACACTTCCAATATCAGCTTTAATTACACTAACAGTAGTTTTCAATTAAAACACCTCAATATTAAAATAAGGATTAAATCCTTTTTATATTCAGTTTTTTATTCAAATAAGAATTTAAAATAAAATTATAATCATAAATATGCAAATCATAATTAGTAAATTTAAATTAAATTCACTATTTAATAAACATTAATATTTTTGTTTAATATTATATATAATGATTATGTTTTAAACAATGATGAAATAAGAAAAATAATTAATAATTACCATTCTATAGATTCAAAAGCTTTTTGAATTTCTTCTTCTTGATTCATTGCTTCTTGAGCATCATAAACTGCTTCTAAATCTGCTTTTGTCTCAGGATAGCGAGGAACTGCAGAGCATCCTCCATCATCTCTTTTAGATATTTCAAAAGTTCCAATCTCTTCAGCCATTCTTGTAATTTCCACTTTATCAAGAC
>JAKSUD010000110.1 GCA_024409185.1 archaeon | reverse complement strand
TTTAGCATTTTTGTTTAAATTATGTTGTTTTATTATTTTCTTATTAAATTTCATTTTTGTTATTATTTTTTAATTTAAAAGCAATATTGCTTTTAAATTTGAGAAATATTTATTAATATCTTTTATTAAATGATATTCTATGTTTATAGAGAATTTAATTCAAGGAATTTCTCATGAAATTGAAATTAGATTAAATGAAGATATTTTAATTAATATTCAAGAGTATTTGCTTCGTGCAGGTATTTTTACAGTTGCATCTAATCTTTTAGCTACTCTTATTTTTGTAATTGTTTTATTTTCACTAATTTCTATTTTAATTTCTTTTTTATTCTCTTTAGATTTATTAATTTCTTTAAGTTTAGCTATTTTAGGTCCAATTGTATTTTTAATTGTTTTTATTTTAATTAAATCTGAGAAAAGATTATCGCAAGTTGAAAAATCAATTCCAGATTTTTTAAGACAATTATCTTCAATGTTACATGTTGGTATGAGTTTAGAAAATGCTTTAGATGATCTTTCTAAACATGGAAAAGGGCCTTTATATGATGAATTAAGGCGAGTTATTATTGAATTAAGAGTAGGTAAACAATTTGAAAAATCTATTTCAGATATGTGTATTCGATTGAATTCTAAAGATTTAGATAGGAGTTTTAAAATCATTTTAAATGCTCGAAAAAGTGGGGGTGGTCTTGCAGATGTTATTGAAGATATTAGTAATGATTTAAGAGAATCAATTATTCTTAAAAGAGAGCGTAAATCAGCAGTTACAATGTCAATTATGTTTCTGATTTTAGCATCATTATTTGCTGCACCTTTTGCTTTAGGAATGGTTGGTATTTATTCATCATTTATGATTGAATTAGGTAAATCAACTTCTCTTTGTGAAGTTGCACCTCTTGCTGCTGAAATTTACCTTATTATTCATTCAATATGTTCTGGATTTTTAATAGCATTAATTATGTATGGGGATTGGAAAAAAGGTTTCAAATTCTCTATACCTATTACTGTTGTTGCTTTTATGATATTTTATGTAGTTAGTAATTTTGGATTAGTTTTATTTAGTTTTTAATTAATTTTATTTAGTTTTTTCATAATTTTATAAATTTATTAGTTTATTGTTAGGAGGGTTTTTAATTAAGTTTCTTAATTTTTAATTAATTTTAGTAAATTTATCAGTTTTTAATTAGTTTAGGAGGTTTTAATCATTTTTAATTTCAGATTTAAAAAATTATTTTATAGAATCTTAAATGATGAAAATGGTCAAGGAGCAAGTGAAGTTTTACTTCTTTTAGGAGGAGTTTTAGTTGTAGTGCTTATTTTAGTTTATATTTATAAAGATTATCTTTCTAATTTAGGTTCTGAGATTTCTTCTAATGAATTAAGCTCTTTAAATAATTCTTTTTCTAATTTAAGTTCTAAATTTGATTAAATTTTATTTTTGTTTCAATATTTTGCATAGTAAATTTTAATATT
Source organism: archaeon (assembly GCA_024409185.1). Taxonomy (GTDB): domain Archaea; phylum Methanobacteriota; class Methanobacteria; order Methanobacteriales; family Methanobacteriaceae; genus Methanobrevibacter. The sequence continues at coordinate 2,539 of JAKSUD010000110.1, read as the reverse complement.
AGATTTTTACATAATTATGATTAATTATTGAAATTAATTGTTTGCTAAATATTAATTTTTATGAGGGAAATTATGAAAATGTTAATTAATGGAGAATTTATAGATAAAGAGGATAAACAAAATATTTTAAATCCTTTTAATGGTGAAGTTGTTGATACAGTTCCAATAGGTGATTTAGGAGATGCAAAATATGCAATTGATTCTGCTAATTTAGCTAAGAAATCTATTTGTGATATGTCTGCTAAAGAAGTTTCAAATGCATTGTATGAGGCATGTTGTGAACTTGAAGAGAAAAGTAAAAAAATAGCTAAACTTATTTCTCTTGAAGTTGGAAAACCTTATAAACATGCTATTGTAGAAATGCAAAGATCTGTAGAAACTTTAAAACTTTCTGCTGAAGAAGCTAAAAGAATTTATGGCGAATCTGTACCTTTAGATGTTGCAGGTTCCACAGATGATAAATTCTACGGCTTTACTAAAAAAATCCCTTTAGGTGTTGTTGGTTCAATCACTCCATTTAATTTTCCTGTTAATTTAGCACTTCATAAAATAGCTCCAGCTCTTGCAGCTAAAAATACAATTGTTATGAAACCATCTATGGAAGCTCCTCTTTCAGCTTTAAAACTTGCTGAAATTTTAAATAATCATTTCCCAAAAGGAGTTATTAATGCAGTTACTGGTTATGGTAGTGAAATTGGAGATGCATTAGTTACTTCTCCAGATGTGGATAAAATTTCATTTACAGGTAGTGTAGCTACTGGATTATTCATATCATCAAGGGCAAGAGGTAAAAAATTAACTCTTGAATTAGGTGGAAATGATCCACTTCTTGTTTTAGAAGATGCAAATATTCAAGAAGCAGTTAAAGCTGCTGTATCTGGTGCATTCTCAAACTCTGGTCAAGTTTGTATTGGAGTTAAAAGAATTATTTTAGATAATAAAATAGCTGATGAATTTATTGATTTATTCATTAAAGAAACTAAAAAATTAAAAATTGGTAATCCTTTAGATAAAGATACTGATTTAGGTCCTGTAATTGATGAAAATGCAGCTATTAATATTGAAGAATCAGTAAATAATGCAATTAAAGATGGTGCAGATTTATTATATGGTGGAAAACGTGATAATTGTTTCTTTGAACCTACAATTTTAGATAATGTAAATATGTCTATGGATCTTGTAGCTAATGAAACATTTGGTCCTATTGCTCCTTTAATTCGTGTTAATGGTGTAGATGAAGCTATTAAAGTAGCTAATGATACTCAATATGGTCTTCAAGCAGGAGTTTTCACAGAAAATGTTAATAATGCGCTTAGATGTGCTGATGAAATTGTTGCAGGTGCTGTTTTAATTAATAAAGCATCTTCTTTTAGAGCAGATAATATGCCATTTGGAGGATTTAAATCAAGTGGTATGGGAAAAGAAGGAATCAAATATGCTGTAGAAGATATGTGTAAAACAAAATTAATAGCTTTTAGACAACTTTGAATATAAATTTTGAAATTAAAAAATAGTTAGAATTTAAAAATATATTAAAATTTTCAGGTTTTTGTTGCTTTAAAACAAATTAGTAAAAATAAGAAAAAAAGATGATTGAAAATTAAGATTTTAAAAGGTTTAAGGTTTTAAAAAGTTTTCAATCATATTTCTTGTTTCATTTAATGCTTCCATTGGAATTCCTTTAGGCATTTGTCCAAGTTCACCATCAACTTCTTTTAAAATGCTTCCATTCATTCCTAAAAACATTCCTCCACTTGTAATTTCCATAAATGATGCAGGTGGAAGTAATGAAACACCAACTCTATTACTTTCTTTTACATTTAAATCATTGGTTACAACTTTTAAAGCTCTATCTCCAATGTTTACATTACAAACCATAAGAGAATCTGCATTTGGATGTTTACTAACACTCATAACTTCTCCAACTTTAATATCAATTCCAATAATTGGATCATTAATTGGACCAAACATAAATCTTCTTCTAAGACCAAGAATTGTATCTAAAAAGAACCTTACTTTAGCTACATTTTCTTCGGTTCTTTCTCTGTCTGATTTTTCAGCAGCATTTATAAATTTATGATTCCAATCATCTCCTCCAAGATGTCTTATAATATCATTAGCTTTAGCTTCGAGTTTTTCAACATCTTCACAGTTTGCAAGGTTTTCTCCTTCAAGATAACAGTAGGATAATGATTGTAAATCTGGGTCCATTTGTTTAGCTACATCAATACTTGCTTTTTTATTCCAATTTCCTCTGAAACTACCAGTTTGTACAGTTCTTAAAAATAATTCTCTAGCTTCTTTAGCTATTAAAATTCTGTAATCTTTAGAAGTATCCCACAAATTAATCTCTCCATAGTTTTAAATTGTTTTTTTAAATTTAATTAATAATTTTTTATTAATTTTTAAATTTAATTGATGATTTTTTCATCATTTTTTTAAGTTTATTGATAATCTAATTATTATTTTGTGTATTATCTTATTTATATTAAAGATTAACTATTTATATAATTATAAAACATATATTAATAACAGTATC
>JAKSUD010000011.1 GCA_024409185.1 archaeon | reverse complement strand
ACAATACTAATAGAAAAAATAAAGAATTTAGAACAAGAAAGAAAGACTTTATTTCAAGACTTTTTATTTTATTTTTTACTTTTTTTTTTGTTTTTTAAAAAAAAAGAGTTATTTTTTTAAATTTTTAATTTTTTAAAAATAGAAAATAGCTAATTTTTTAAATTAACTAATTATTTTTTACTTTTTTTTATTTAATTTATTTTTCTAAGTTTAATGGAAGTAAATTTTTTTCTTTAAATACTTCTTTTGCAACTTTTAAACCATTTAAAGCTGAAGGAAAACCAGAGTATGCTGTCATTTGTATGATTATTTCAGCTATTTCTTCTGGAGTGTTTTCTAAATTTAAAGCTGCTTCGATATGTACTTTTAATTGATCTTGACAGTTTCCAAGAGCAGTTAAAGCAGCTACTGTGCATAATTCTCTTGTTTTTAAATCAAGCCCAGCTCTTGTATAAATTTCACTGTAAGGGAATTCAATAATAAATCTTCTCATACTTGGGATAAATTCTTCTAAATCAGATAAGATTTCATCTTCTTCTTGATTTTTTGTTTGTTTTAAAACTTCTAAACCTGCTTGGTTTCTTGTTTTTCTTTCTTTTCGCTCCATTTTTGTATCAGATTCAGATATTTTTAATGGAAGTAAATTTCTTTCTTCAAATACTTCTTTTGCAGTATTCACCGCATTAATAGCTGCTGGAAAACCTCCATAAGCAGACATTTGTATTATAACTTCTATTATCTCTTCAGGACTATTTCCAGCTGATAAATTACCTCTTACATGAGCTTTTAATTCTCCTTGAGGAAAACCCATTACAGTTAAAGCAGCTATTGTACATAATTCTCTTTTTTTCAAGTCAATAGCTTCTCTTGTGTAAATCTCACTGTAAGGATATTCTACAATGAATCTACCTAATACCGGAGCAATTCCTTCTAATCCTTTAAAAATATTTTCAATGGAATCATCATTAATTTGTTTTAATACTTTTCTTCCCTTTTCAAATCTTTCTGACATATTATCCCTTAGATTATTGTTATTTATATTATGGATTACATAATATTAAATAATTATTTTAGATTAAATTATGTGATTATTATTTATTGGTGTTTTAATGTTATATAGAAAACTTGGTAAAACTGATTTAGAAGTATCTAATTTAGGTTTTGGTTGTATGCGTTTACCTCATAGAGATAAGTTTCATGAGATTGATGAGGTGGAAGCTACTAAAATGTTTGATTATGCAATTGAACATGGTGTTAATTATTTTGATACTGCTTATTCATATCATACTGAAAGTATGAAAAAAGGAGGAAATGCAGAACCATTCCTTGGAAATTATGTGGATGAGAGAGGAATTCGTGATGATGTTATTATTCAAACTAAACTTCCAAGTTGGTTAGTTGATAGTCGTAAATCTATGGATAACCTTTTAGATGAACAACTGAAAAGACTTAAAACAGATTATGTTGATGTTTATATGCTCCATTCTCTTAAAGTTGATTTTTGGTATAATTTAATGGATCATGATGTGCTTGACTTTTTAGATTCTATTTTGGAAGATGGAAGAGCAAAGTATGTTGGATTTTCTATTCATGATGATTTAGAAGTATTTTTCTCAATTATGGACTCTTATGATAAATGGGATGTTATTTTAACTCAAATGAATTATCTTGATGAAGATTATAAAACTGGTCTTCCAGGTGTTGAATTTATTGCAAGTCAAGGTCTTGGAAATGTTATTATGGAACCTCTTAGAGGTGGAAGTTTAGTGAATAATATTCCTGATGAAGTTACAGCTCTTTTTGAGACTGCAGATAAAAAAAGAAGTCCTGTGGGTTGGGCTCTTGAATATTTGTGGGATAAACCTTTTGTAAATTCTGTATTTAGTGGTATGAGTAATTTAGAACAAGTTAAAGAAAATGTAGCTATTGCATCTACTGCTGAGGTTAATTCAATTTCAGAACATGATAAACAAGTTCTTAAAGATGTTTGTAATGTTTATAAATCAAGAGAGGAAATTCCATGTACTGGTTGTAGATATTGTATGCCTTGTCATAATGGTGTAAATATTCCTCATTGTTTTAAACAATATAATATCTGTAAAAGTTTAAATTATGTTGATAAAACAGCAGCTCCTTATTTCTGGTTAGCTGGTGAAAAGGAACGTGCAGATAACTGTAGTTTCTGTGGTGATTGTGATATTAGATGTCCTCAAGACATTGATATTGGAGGAGAACTTGAAAAAGTAGCTGAATTCTTTAAAAGAAGTTGAATTCTTTAAAATAATCTATTTTTTTATTTATTTTTTTAATTTTCATCTATTTTTTTATTTATTATAATTTTTACTTTTTTATATTTTATAATATTTTTATTCAATGAATTTATTTAAAATATTTATTTCTCATTTTTAAATTTATTTTTTTACTTTTTTATATTCTTGTTTATGCAATTATTTTTACTTGTTTAGCCAATAATTAATTTTATGTCCTTTAAACATTATTTTGGCTTTTAATTTTTCTTGTTTATGCAATTAACTGGATTTAAAAAGATATATTTATATATGGGTGGCTATATACTAAGATTATCTTATGGGATTTTGTAAAAATTCATTAGTCTTAGGGTGTGATTAGATGGTATCAAAAACTTTTAAAATATTTTTATGTACATTACTTTTAATAAGTCTTGTTGGTTTTTCTATGAGTTTAGTTTCTGCGGCGGATATTGATTCTCATGATGTTATAGATTCTGTTGCTATGGAGCCTGTCAGTGTTGATTCTACTGTTTCAGTTTCTGATTCTTCTTTTTGTTCTCAGAATAATGATTTTAGTTTAAATGATTCTAGTTCTCTTTCTAGTTCTGATGCTTCTGTTTCTAATCTTAAAGAATCTGTTTTGTCTGATACTGAAATAGTAGATAAAAATAAATCTCCATCTACTAATGTTAAAAAATTAGTTGATGATAAAAATAAACCTAAAAAACTTCTTCAACAAGAGAATGTTGATTCTGAGGATAGTGTAAAGAATAATCCTAATGTTGTTGCTGCTGTAGCTAGTGCTAGTTTTGCTAAAGATACTGCTGGTTCCACTATAGCTATTACTAATTCTGCTAAAAAAAGTGTTTATTCTACTATGGATAATATTTATTCTATTATTAATGATGTTAGACCTAGTATTAATTCTTATATGAATTCTGAGTATATGAATAATATTTTACCATATTACTCCAATTCTCTTAAAATTAGTTTGTTTTAATTTATAAATCATTCTAATTTTTTTTAATTATTTAGGTTCTTTTTTTATCTTTTTCATCTTTTATAATATAGTTTTTATTAAATATTAATCCTTAACTTTCCACCATATTAAAACCCAATCAACAATATCTTCTTTGTTGAATAAATTTCCATTTTCATTTATTTCTAATGAATTCTTAACAAATTCAATTGCTTCTTCTTTTTCAGAGTCTGTTAAATCATTGAGATTCCAATTTCTTCTTTTAAAGAAGTCATCTAGATTTTCATATTCTCTGTGATTTGTTAAAGTAAGATTTTCAACATTTGGTGAAATTCCCATATCTAAAAGTGCATTAAATAAGTATCGATGTGTTGGGAATTCTGGATATTCTTTATCAATTGATTCATAAAATTCTTTTTCAATTTTCCAATTATTCGCTCCATAAATAGTAATAAATACATATTTATTAGCTATTTCATTTAAATTAGCTATTAATTCTTGAATATTTAAAACTCTATTAATTGATCTTGATGCAATAACAATATCATGAGCTCCTACATCATTTATAGTAATCTTGCTCAAATCTCTTTTCATTGTTTTAATATTATTTATATTTTCTTTTTGAGCATTTTTATTTAAGAGTTCAAGCATATTTTCAGATAAATCAACACCTGTTACAGATTTCACTTGTTTTGAGAGGGGGATAGTAATATTACCTTCTCCACATCCTAAATCAAGAACAGTATCTTCTTTATCTAATTTTAATTTAGAGAGGAGTTCGTTGTTATATCCACCACAAACTGCATACTTTCCAAATCTTGAAGCTTCTTTATCCCAATCTTTTTTAATATCATCTTTAGCTTCTACTTTCTTTTCCCAAAAGTAAGCCCAATCAATTTCTTCAGGATCATCAATTTTTATAGGAATTTTAAATAACATTATTTAACCTTTTTTAGCTATTTAAGTTTAGTTTAGTTATAATCTATTATTCTTTGTTTTGATTTTCTTTTTGGATATTATAAAAATCTACAACAGATAATGTTCTTTTAAAATCAAATCGAATATTTTCGATAATAGAACCAAATTCTCTCATAACTTTATCAAATTTTTCAGTTCTAACAGGAATATCAGTCATGCTATCAATACTTTGACCTAATTCATCAATATATCTTGGAAATACTTGATTTGCATGTTCTAGGAATACTTTATAATCAATTTCATCATCCATAGTATTGTTTTTTACATTATCTTTTAACTCTTCGTAAAATTGGTTATAATCATTGTAATTTTCTCTAAATCCATCTAATAACTTTTCAATACTATCAGCTATTTTATTAACAGCATTCATTTTAGTCTCTTCTGTAGCTTCAGTTCCTAAAATACGAATATTCGCTTGAAATATTCCACCTGCCACAGATAAGTTTTTATTTAATCCATTAATTGATTTTTCAAATAAATCTACATTTAATTTACTCATTTTATCACTTTAAGTTAATAAATTTTAATTGAAATATAATTATATTTATTTAATTTATATATTAAATAATTTTAAGTTAATATATTATTAAAAACATAATATTCTTATTATTAAAATATTTAATCTTATTTTAATGTTTTATTTTATTAAATTTATTAATTATGTGATTTTATGGATGAATTAGAAAAAACTGTATTTAAACATGCTTTATTAAATGCTGCTAAACATAAAGGAAGTGCAAATCCTAAAGCAGTTATGGGTTCTATTATGTCTCAAGAAGCAGAACTTAGAAGTAGGGCAAAAGAAATTGGTCCACTTTCTGCTAAAATAACTGCTCAAATCAATGGAATGACTCCTGAAGAACAAGCTGAAAAAATGGCTGAATTAGGCCTTCAAGTTGAAGAGAAGAAAAAAGTTAAAAAAGAAGAAGGTTTAGCTGAACTTCCAGGTTCTCATGAGAATGTTGTTATGCGTTTTGCACCAAATCCAAGTGGTCCATTACATATTGGACATGCAAGAGCAGCTATTCCAAATGGAGAATATGCTAAACGTTATAATGGTAAATTTATTTTAAGAATCGAAGATACTGATCCTAAAAGAGTTTATGAACCTGCTTATGAGTTAATTCAAGAAGATTTAGAATGGTTAGGAATCAAGCCAGATGAAGTTTACTATCAAAGTGACAGATTTGAAATTTATTATGAATGTGCTCGAGAACTTATTAAAAAAGGTGCAGCATACATGTGTACTTGTGATGGTGGAGACTTTAAAGAGCTTAAAGATAATTGTAAACCTTGTCCATGTAGAGATAATACTGTAGAAGAAAATATGGCTCTTTGGGAAAAATTCCAAGAAATGGAAGCTGGTGAAGCTGTACTTCGTGTTAAAACTGATATTGCTCACAAAAACCCAGCTATTCGTGATTGGGTAGCTATGCGTATTGTTGATGAAGAACACCCAAGATTAGGTACTAAATATAGAGTTTATCCTATGATGAATTTCTCTGTAACTGTCGATGACCATTTATTAGGTTTAACTCATGTTTTAAGAGGAAAAGACCATTTAGCTAATAGTGAAAAACAAAAATATTTATACCAACATATGGGATGGGAAATTCCTGAGTTTATTCATTATGGAAGACTTAAAATGGAAGATATTGCACTTAGTACTTCTAAAGCTATGGCTGGAATTGAAGAAGGTACTTACAGCGGATGGGATGATCCAAGACTTGGTACTTTAAGAGCTATTGCAAGAAGAGGTATTCAAGCTGAAGCTATTACTAAATTAATGGTTGAAATTGGTGTTAAAATGGCTGATTCTGCTGTTAGTTGGAAGAAAATTTATGGTTTAAACAGAAATATTATCGAAGAGAAAGTTAATAGATATTTCTTTATTAAAGACCCTGTAAAAATAGCTATTGCTGATTGTCCTGATGAATTTAATGATTTAGCTATTGAAAGACCATTACATCCTGATTTCCTTGATAGAGGAAACAGAAATCTTGTATTCAATAAAGAAGTTTATATTCCTAAAACAGATTTAACTGATGGAATTACTCGTTTAATGGATGCAGTTAATGTTGAAATTGCAGATGGAGTAGCTACTTATCATAGTAGTTCTTTTGAAGATGCAAGAGATGCAAAAGCAAGAATTATTCAATGGGTAGGTGAGGATGCAATTAAGACAAAAGTAGTAATGGATGATGCATCTGTTGTTGAAGGTCTTTGTGAAATTGCTGCAAATGATTTATCTGTTGGAAATATTGTCCAATTCGAAAGATTTGGATTTGCAAGATTAGATGAAATTAAAGATGATGAATTAATTTTCTACTTTGCTCATAGATAATTAATTTCATTTTTTCTTTTTAAAATAGCTATTTAGCTATTTTTTCTTTTTTAATTTTTTAATTTTTCACTGTTTATTGAAGAGTAAATTTAAAGATTAAATTTATTTTAAATAAAATAATAAATTAGCACAGAAGTGTTACTATGGAATTAAATCGTATTACAATTATGGTAAGAGATATAGAAAAATCAATTGATTTCTATACTAAAATTGCAGGATTAGAAGTTCAAGCTAAATTAGAACCTCCTATGGGTAAAATAGCTTTTTTATCTAATAGTGATGATGAACTTAAATTAGAATTAGTTGAATTTAGAGGTTTTGAAAAGGTTGAAACTAAAGGTCTTGTTTTAAGTTTCCGTGTAGAAGGTTCTTTAGAAGAGTTTTATTCAATTGTAATTAATGCAGGTTATCAACCTTCTGATATATTTGAAATGCCTCCTAAACCTAAACACTTTAAAATTAAGGACCCTGATGGTGTTCTTATAGAATTTTCTAACTAATATTTTTAGTTTTATTCTTTTTTTATTTTTTTTATTTTTTTAATATTTTCACATTCTATTTTTGATATTTTTTTATTATTAAAAAAAATTTATATATTATTTGTTATAAACTATATATTGCTTTCTTTAAAGTAAGAATTTAATTATTAAATTTATTTAGTTTATTAAGTTTATTAAATTCATTTATGAAAAATTTTTTTAAAAATAAATTGCTGTGATATAATGATTAAAATAGGAATTTTAGGTTATGGAAACCTCGGTCGTGGGGTAGAAAGTGCTGTAACTAACAGTAATGATATGGAACTTGCAGGAGTATTCACTAGACGTAATCCTGAAACTGTTGAAGTTCAAACTGATGTTCCAGTTTTTAAAATCGATGATATTTATGATATGAAAGATAAAATCGATGTATTAATTTTATGTGGTGGAAGTGCAAATGATTTACCTGTCCAAACTGTAGAGTTTGCAAAATACTTTAATGTAATTGACAGTTTTGATACTCATGCAAAAATTCCAGAACACTTTGAAAATGTTAATAACTCTTGTTTAGAAGGAGGAAACATTGGTATTATCTCAGTAGGTTGGGACCCTGGTCTTTTCTCACTTAACAGATTATATGCACAATCTATTTTACCAAATGGTCATGACTACACTTTCTGGGGTAAAGGAGTATCTCAAGGTCACTCTGATGCAATTAGAAGAATTGAAGGAGTTCAAGATGCTCGCCAATATACTATTCCTGTTGAAAGTTCCCTAGAAGCAGTTAGAGCTGGTGAAAATCCTGAACTTACTACTCGTCAAAAACATACTCGTGAATGTTTTGTTGTAGCTAAAGAAGGAGCAGATTTAGCTAAAATCGAAGAAGAAATTGTAACTATGCCTAACTACTTTGATGAATATGATACTGTTGTTAACTTCATTTCCCAAGAAGAATTAGATGCTGAACATGCAGGTATTCCTCATGGTGGAGTTGTACTTAGAAGTGGTATTACTGGTTTAAATGGTGAAAATAGTCATATTATTGAGTATAAATTAACTTTAGACAGTAACCCTCAATTTACTTCATCTGTATTGGTGGCATATGCAAGAGCAGCTTATCGCTTATCTCAAGATGGTGTTGTAGGTTGTAAAACAGTATTTGATATTGCTCCAGGATTATTACATCCTGAAGACTCTGAATATCAACGTAAGAACTTATTATAGTTCTTATTTTTCTTTTTTTAAATAATTTTTAATATAATAATATTAAAAATTACTTTTTTATTTTTATATTATTTTTTTTAAAATCCTAATTAGATTATAATAGATTAATTAATAATTATAAGTTAATTAATTTAGATTATTGACAATATTTTAATTGAGTAATTATATTACATTTTAATTCTTCTAATCTTTCTATTTCTTCTTCATTAGGATTTTCTTTTGATCTTTCTTCATTTATTTGATTGTCAATATCTTTGATTATTGCTTCTAAGTTTTTAATATAAGTTACTGGATTAATTTCAATTTCTTCTAAGGATTTAATTGCAGATGTAAAATATTCTACATTAATATTATCAGAAATTTGATTTAAACTTTCAACATTGAATTTACTGTAAATAATTTCTAATGCATTTTCAATTATTTTTTATTGTTTTCTAAAGCTTTCATTTTTAATCCTCCTCATTTTTAGTTATTAAAAACTTGAATAATGATATATTAATTAATATATTTAATGATTATGATTTTTTACACTGTGCTTGCTTAAACAACCATTATTTTGATTATTAAATTTATTATTATTATTTAGTTCATTGGCTTTTTTTGATTTTTGGATTTATTTAAATTGTAAATAATTATTATTTTATATCTTAATGTTTTAGGATTTTAGTTTCAAATTCTTTGTAACTAATTAAAATTCTTAGATATTTATTGACAATTAAAACAATAATTGTTTCAAAGAGGATAAGTAAAATGACCATAGATATCCATCTAATACTTTCTGGGAGATAAATAGCTATTTTTTCTACTAAATGTATAATTCCTAAATTTCCATGAGTCATAAATAAAATTAAAGAATTTTTTCCATAAAAAATTAATAATTTTATTTTTCCTAAAAACAATTTTGATAATCCTATAAAACCAATTGAACCAGTTATACTATTCACATAATATAAAATTGGATTTCCAATTGCACAATAATGTAAATTAACAATATTATATCTAAATAAGCATAAATTAATGATTAAAGAAATAATAGTTGTGATAAAAAGAGTTTTTTTATCTAAATTTATATTAGCTAAATAATATCCAATAGCTATGAAAATACATGCTATTAATGATCTAGTTATAATGCCTAGTCCTTTCATAGTATAAGTTTTTATACCTGTAACTGAGATAAAACCTAATTTCGCACCTAAACAGCAGAATAAGGTGGTAATTATTAAGATAAAAATAAATGTAATTATAGATTGTATTTTTGAACAGTATTTCATAATTAAAATAAATACTAATTCTCCAATAAGAAGTGCAGGTAAAAACCATAAAGATGAGATTCATTCTAATGAAATAAATATAAAAATACTATGGATTGCACTATTTAAATCTTTAGAAAACCAGATATACAAAATACTCAAAATACTGAATATTATATAATTTACATTTTAAATTTAAAATAGATAATGATACTAAAAGTGTCTGAAAAAAATAAAAATAGGATACTATGAATAAAAATTTGAAAAATAGAAAATTAAAAAAAGAAATAAAGTAATTAAAACAGTGTTTTAATTATTTAAATACTTTTTTAATTCTTGAATGTTTAACCCATACATTTCTTCCTCTATATTTTACACCAACGAATCCTGGTTTAAGAGCAAGAATCGCACTAGAATAAGTTTCATTATTATGTACAAACATAATACTCATTCCTTTTGAAACTTCATAAATTTCACCATCAATAACTATTTCTTCTTTAACTTCTGGTGTATTAATTGTTTCTACTTTGTGTTTTACTGAACTTCCATTTTGAGATATGGAATTAAGTGATTCTTTATTTTCTTTACTTACCTTAAATAATTTTTCAGTATTTTCTTCACGAAGTTTTCTAAGTTCTTCTTTAGCTTCAGCTTTTTCTTTTGCAGTTTCATCAATATTGTTTTTAAATTCTTTTAAAGCTTCAGACTCGCTTGATTCTTGAATAGGGTTAATTGTAGCAGATTCTTCTTTAAATTCTTCTCTAATTTCTTCTTCAGTTAAAGGAGTAATTGAAATAAAATCATCTTCATAATCTTCTTCATCTTCAGTGTTTAAATTAGATCTAAGATTTTCTACTGTTTCAACTGCACCACTTACATTTTTATCATTATAAATTGGAGTAATAACTCCATATTCATCTACTGCTTCGACTTCATCTTCTTCTTTACTTTCTAAACTATCAGTATTTGGAATATTTTCAACATATCCTTGAGGATGATGATCGTCTAAAGTAGTTTCTCCAGTTTTAGGTTTATCTTTCTTAAATATTGGAAGTTTACCTATATAAGAGTTGTCAGTATTTTCTCCTTCTTCAAATTCAGTTTTAATTTCTTCTTCTACTTTTTCTTCTGTTTTAACTTCATTAGATTTATCAGAAGATAGTTCATCACGAATTTCTTGAATTAGTGGAGTATTTTCTATATTAGAATCTTTCATTAAATTTTGTAAAGTTTTTTCTAATTCTTTTGGGTCGATATTTTCAATATCTTGTTTATCAGACTTTTCTTCAGTTGAAACAACAGGAGTTCCACTAAGATTTACTCTTTTTATTTCTCCAAATTTGGTTTCACTCTTTTCAGGGTTATCTGAATTAGAATCATTTGATTTAATTACTTTTATCCCACTTCCTCCAGTATTATCAATAACAAGTTTTCCTTTTTTCTGTTCTTTTATGAATTCTTTTTGTTCTGAAGTCATTGGGTCTTGTGAAATCTTACTTGCAATTTTTTCTACATCATTAGATTTTGGTTCATTAATGATTTTATTAATTTCTTCTGTTTTCGGTGTATTATTTACTCTAGGATTGTTATTTGTTTGAGGTCTAGGTGTATTAGGAGTAGGTTTTCTACTTTGTCTATTAACGAATTTAGGATCTATTGGTTCACCATAATAATCATTAAATATATCTTCACTATTTCCTGCAGAAGGAATACTTTGTGAGAATGCTGCAAGTTCTCTTTGTCTTTGAGCATCTTGTTGTGGTGACCTAGGTTCTTTTCTAATTCTTCTACTATCATTTCTTCTATTTCTAGGAGCAGAGTTACCATAATAACTTCTATTAATACCTAACTCTTTGTCAAAATCTATTTTTTCATCATTTTCTTTGTCTTTATAATACAATTTTGTAATTATAATTGCAATAGCACCAATAATAGCTATCGCTGCAAGTAATATTATTGTTATTGATTTCATTTTTTTCACCGAATTTTTTTAAAGAAATTAATTTTTTTTAATATGAAATGATATTGTAATTATTTTTTGAAATTAGTTAATTTTAATATTTTAAGATTTTT
>JAKSUD010000109.1 GCA_024409185.1 archaeon | reverse complement strand
GTTATTAGTAGTAATTAGGTGGTTTTATGAATAAATTAACAATTTATGATAATCCTTTAGATTTTATAAAGTCAATTATTGAAGATATTAAGTTTTCTAAGGATTTAGGTGTTTTAAGGTGTGTACAATGTGGTATGTGTACTTCTACTTGTCCTGCAGCCCGTTATTCTAATTATAATCCTAGAGATATGATTGAGAGGGTTCTTGAGGGAGATATTTCTGTTTTAGAAGATGAAAATATTTGGAATTGTTTTTATTGTTATACATGTCATAGTATTTGTCCTGTAGGAAATAGTGCTTGTGAAATTAATCAGATTTTAAAACAGTTTGCAATTTCTAAAGGAATAAATCAGGATAAATTAATTCCATTTTTAGAATTTGGAGATAATTATTTAAATAAAGCTATTGGAGGAATTCCATCTATATTTTTTGATGATATTAGAGAAGATGTTGGTGAAGAATGGTGGGAATTTAGAAATAATTTAGAGGATATTCGTAAAGATTTAGGTTTAAGTCCAGTAATTCCTTCTCAAGATGTTATTGATGAGGTTGAAACTCTACTTATAAATTGTGGTTTTAAAGGTAGATTAGATAAAATTAAGGAATCTAGAGGTGTCATTTATGAGTGATGAATTAATAATGAATGAAGAGAATAACTACGTTAAAGAGATTCCAGATAAAAATATTTTATTATTTAAAAGTTGTTTAGTTAGTGTTGAATATCCTGGTATTGAGTCCTCTACTACTTTTGTTTTTGATAAAATTGGGGTGGATTATTTTGTATCTGATAAACAGACTTGTTGTACAGGTTTAGGACATTATTCTGATGTATTTGATCAATTTACTACAACTGTTATTGGTGCTCGTAATTTTAGTTTAGCTAAAAATATGTACAGACCTAATATTGTAATGCTTTGTGCTACATGTTATGCGATTAATAAAAAAGTGGCAAATATACTAAATAATAACGAAGATATTAGGAATAAAGTTAATAATGTTTTTGATGAATCTGATTTAAATAATTTAAAGTTTGAAAAAGGAGACTTAAATTCATCAGATAATATTTTTCATGTTGTAGATATCTTATATAATAAACAAGAAGAGATTTCAAGAAATATTAAATATGATTTATCTAAATATAAAATAGCTACTCATCATGGTTGTCATTATTGTAAGGTTCATTATGATGATACTATTGGTGGAGTTAGAAATCCTATGATTTTAGATGATTTGATATCTGCTTGTGGATGTGAAACTATTGGTTGGTATGACCATAAAAGAACAACTTGTGGCTCTGGATTTAGGCAAAGATATGCAAATAAAAAGTTATCTATGGATGTAACAAAGGATAAATTAATGTCTTTAAATAAAGATGATGTTGATATTTTAGTTCATTTATGTCCAAATTGTCATGTTCAATTTGATAGATATCAGAATCTTATTTCTAAAGAATCTGGTGAAAATTTTAAAACTATTCATTTAAATATTGCTCAATTTATAGCTATTGTTATGGGTGCAGATTGGAATAAAGTGGTAGGAACTCAAACTCATTCAATTCCAATCGAATCTATTATTGATATAAATAGTCTTGAAGAGGTAAATTTTAAAGATAAGTTTAATGATTAATTCATGAAATATATCTTAAAAGGAGGTTAATAATGAATAATAATAGTTCTAATCTCAAAGTTGGAGTTTTTATTTGTAGATGTGGTGGAAACATTTCTGATTTAATTGATATTGGTAAAATTAAGTCTTCTTTAGATGTTGAAGTGGTTGAAGATTTTGTTAATCTTTGTTCTTTAAATGGTAGAAAAATTATTCGTGATTCAATTATTACTAAAAATCTTGATCGTGTTGTTATTGCTGCTTGTTCTCCTATTTCTCATGAAAAAACTTTTCAAGATTATATTAAACCTTTAAATCCGTATCTTATGGATATGGTTAATTTAAGAGAACAATGTTCCTGGGTTCATGATAATAGTGATAAAGCTACTGAAAAAACTATTATTTTAATTAATGCTTCAATTGAAAAGGTGAAACAGTCTCAAGCTGTTGACCCAATTCTTTGTCATACTCCAAAAGATGTTGCAGTTATTGGTGGAGGTATTTCAGGAATGAGTGCTGCTTTATCTCTTGCAAAACAAGGAATTAAAGTTACTCTTATTGAAGAAACACCTTCCATTGGTGGAAATATGGCTAAAATAGGTAAACTATTTTCTCCTGTTAAAATTGCTGAAGAGTGCGGGTTATGTTTACTTAATCCTGTTTTAAATGAGGTTGTTTGGAATAAAAATATTGAAATTTTAACTAATTCTAAGGTTATATCTTCTAAACGGAGTGCAGGTACTTTTAATTTACTTGTAGAAAGAAAACCTCGTTATGTTGATGTTGAAAAATGTATTTCTTGTGGTAAATGTAGTGAAGTTTGTGAAGAAGAAGTTCCAGATTCTTGGAATGATAATCTTTCAATGAGAAAAGCTATTTATAAACCATTTTCCCAGTCTTTTCCAGATTCATATGTAGTTGATATTGAGCATTGTGCTAAATGTGGTAACTGTATTAAAGTTTGTCCTATGAATGCTATTAAATTAAGATGTGATGATGAGTTAATCCCTCTTAGTGTGGGTTCTGTAATTGTAGCTACAGGTCATGAATTATTTAATCCAGATTTACGTCCAGAATATGGTTATTCTAGATATGCGGATGTTATTACTCAAAGTGAATTAGGTCGTGTTTTAGGGGTAAATGGTCCCACAAAAGGTAAGCTTGAAAAATTATCTAATGGAGAGATTCCTAAACGTATTGTTATGATTCAATGTGTTGGTTCAAGAGATGAGAAACCTAATGGTCATAAATATTGTTCTAAAGTGTGTTGTATGGTTGCCCTTAAAAATGCAAATATAATTAAACATAAATATCCTGATGTGGATATTGTTATTTGTTATACTGATATTAGAACTCCTGGAATGTTTGAAAAATATTATAAACATGGTCAGGAATCTGGAATTAGATTTATTAGAGGCCGTCCTGGTGAAGTTACTCATAATAATGATAGATTAATTGTTCGTTTAGAAAATACTTTAAAAAGAGAATTTTCAGAAATTGAAACTGATATGGTTGTTTTATCTACTGCTATTGAACCTTCCAAAGGAACTAAAGAAATAGCTCAAATTATGGATATTGGTTTGACTGAAGATTTCTTTATTAAAGAATCTCATCCAAAGATTAAACCAGTGACTACTGATGTTAAAGGAACTTTTGTATGTGGTACTGCTCAAGATCCAAAGGATATTACAGAATCAATCATGCAAGCAACAGCCGCTGCTTCTAAAGTTTCTGAATTTATTCATGCTGGGATTGAAGTTGAACCATTTGTAGGAGTTATAAATAAGGATAAATGTACTTTATGTGGCAAATGTGTTGATATTTGTAGATTTAAAGCAATGTCTATTAAAGATGATTTAATGTATATTGACCCTATGTCTTGTTCTGGTTGCGGAAAATGTATGACTATTTGTAGAGAACATGCTATTACAATTCATGGAAATATTGATGAAAAAATATTTGCTACAATTAATGGTATGCTTAAAGATAAAAAACCTGAAGATAAAAGAATCCTTTTATTTTTAGATCAAATAGGTTATACTGCAGCAGATAATATTGGAATTAATAGACTCTATTATCCAGAATCTATTCATATTATTAAAGTTCACTCTGTTAACCGTATAAGGCCACGTCATATTCTCCATGCATTTGAGAATGGTGTTGATGGGATTTTTATTGGTGAATATCCTGGAGATCTTATGTATGAAGAAGTTGAAAGGAATATTGATGAAATTAAAGATATGCTTTCTGAAAAAGAAATTAATCCCGATAGATTAACTTTCTCTAAGGTTTATATTCCTTATTATACTGGTCTAACTAAAAAATTAATTGATTTTGATAAAAAAATAGATGAAATAAATAAAAATATTTAGTTTTTTTGATTCTTTTTTTACTTTTTTTACTTTTTTTTTATTGATTTAATTTAATTTTAATATAATTTTTTATAACTATTTTTTA
>JAKSUD010000108.1 GCA_024409185.1 archaeon | reverse complement strand
GGATTTACATGAATAATTTCTTTAGAATTTTCTCTAATAAGTTTGTAGCACTCTTTTACACCAGAACGAGCTACAAGAATAGTGTAATCATCAGATTGTTGTAAATAAGTTTCTAAACAAAAAGACATAATTAATCTCCATATTTCATTAAAAGCTATTTAACCTTATTCATCTCCTAATTTAGCTAATGCTTTATCTAATCTTGCTCTAAGTGGATTTGGATTATGGAATGCTCTAACAGCTACAATTTCAGCATCAGTAGAAGATTCAACCATTTCAGTATATTCATTAACTAAATCAATATCTTGTTCAAATACTAAAGCAATAGCTTTAGTTTGTAAAATATGATAATAAGTAATAAAGAAACTTGCTGCAGCGTCTTTATGTACAAATCCAAGTAATAAATCATATTCTTTTTCGCAAAGAGAATCAAGACATTTATCAATGTTTAATAACTCTCCAAGATAATTATTTTCAGGATCTGAAACTTCAAGTAATTTAGCAGCTGCAGGATTACTTGCTATACTAACATCATATCCTAATTCTTTTAATTTGTAGGATGCATAAACAGCCATAGGAGTTTGAGATGGTGCTTCAGGACATCCAAGTAATATTAATGCTTTCATTTTAATCATTCCATTAAAATATAGTTAAATAATAATTAAATAACTAATAAAAAAATAAAAAATAATTTAAAAATTATAATAAATTATTTATTTTTAGCCAAATCATAAGTATTTTCAATAATAATATCAAATAAATTATCGGTTTTAAGTTCTTTAGGTTTACTAGGATTTACAATGAATTTAAGTGCTTTATCAATAATATCATCCAAATCAGTATTTCTATACATTAAACCTTGATTTACATAAAATTGATCTACAGATAATGTAGTTCCAGGATAACAGGAAATTACAGGAGTTTGTAAAATAGCTGCTTCTCTATTCATTGTTCCTCCAGCACCAATTACTAAATCTACTTTTTTAATAATACTGGAAGTATCTACAGGAGTTTTTAAAATAGTTACATTCTTAATACCTTCAAATATTTGTGCTTGTTCTTTAAATCTTGGAAGGATTAAAATGTTTGCATATTCTTTTAAAACATCAACAACAGGAGATAAAACAGATTTATTACAGTCTGTATTTAAATAAGAAGCAAGAGATGGTTCAGGACGCATTAAAATAGTTTTTTGTAAAGGCAAATCAAGTCCTAAATCATCAAAAATATTTTCATTACATTCAAAATTATTAAAGTGCATAAGTTCAGAAGTTCCATTATAAGATAAAATCTTATTAGGATCTGCTCCATATTGCATTAATTTCCACATATCAATTATATTTGGAGTTATAATTCTATTACATAATGGAAGAGTTAATTTATTAGCTGCTACTGCATGTTCATTATCTAAAACAAAAAGACTTGGAATTCCTAAACCAAAAGCAACTCTTGGAAGCTCAATAGAATGTTTAGACAATGCTACATCAAATTTTTCACCAGAAATCAAATCAACTAATTCAACAACACGGTCAGCACTTTCTTTAAGTTTTTCTTCAAGAGTAACTCCATGTTTACCTACAGATGTAAACTCAATACCATAGACATCCATTAATTTATGAATATCCCCAAATTTACGGCCAGTTACTAATACATCTTCACCTTCACTTTCAAAATATTTAATTACATCATTAAAAAACCTAACATGAGGCGCATTTGATATATCAATCCATATTTTCATGAAATCACCCTCTTAAAATAAATAAAATTAGTTTCAAAAATTAATAAAAAAGTAAATTTAATTAATTTAACTAAACTAAATTAAATTTACATATTGTTTTTAAATTCCTCAATTGCAGAAATAATTTCCTCTAAACCTTTACCTTGTTTTAAGCTTGAAGTAATGACTTTTACATCAGGATTATGTTTATGAGCATCTGCAACCATTTTATCAACACTTGCACCAACAGCTTCTGCTAAATCTATTTTATTAATAACAACAAGGTCAGCATCTTGGAAGATATATGGGTGTTTCTCAACTGTATCATCACCTTCTGTAACACTTACAACAACAATTCTCATATGAGAACCTAAAGCAAAGTCTACAGGACAGATTAAATTTCCTACATTTTCAACAAATAAATAATCAATATCATCAAGAGGCATATCTTTTAAACCATGACTTACTAAATGTGCATCTAAATGACATTCTCTACCAGTGTTTAATCCAACAACAGGAACATTGTGACTTTCAATTCTTCCAGCATCAAGATCACTAATAATATCTCCTGCAAGAACACCAATCTTCTCATCAACAGTATCAATAATTTTTTCAATAAGATAAGTTTTACCAGAACCAATAGCACCTACAAAATCAACACAAAAAACATCAGATTCATCAAATTTAGCCTGATTTTTATCAGCTAATTTATTATTAGCTTTCATAATATTACGTGCCATTACTACATCTGCAATTTTATGCATAATTTCAACTCCTTATATTAATTTAATTTTATAGTAAGAATAATTAATTTAATTTCATAACAAGACTAAATAATTTAATTTTATAATAAGAATAATTAAAGAATAATACTTTAATTATTCATCATCTTCATCCTCTTTTTCAATACTAATGTTTTTAATTGTGACATCTTTACCATTAAGTACATTTACTCTATGAGATTCACATTTAGGGCATAAAATCATAGGGAGATAATGGTCAGAATCATCTACATCACCAATTCCTTCATAGTCACAGTTATAACACTTGATTTCAACATCAATATCTTCAATTACAATATTTGCATTTTCAGCAATTGTGTCTTCAATTAAAACATTTAACATAAATGTTAATTGCTCAGGATTAAGCATAGCAAGTTTACCTATTTGAATAACAATATCAGTTACTTTATTAGCATCATTTTCTTCTGCAGTTTCTAAAACTGCATTTAAAATCCCTTGAGCCATAGAGAATTCGTGCATTTAATCACCAAAAATATTAGAATAAATTAAATTTATTATCTTAAATCATCTGCAATTACTTTAGCTACAGTAATACTGCTTACATCTGATTTTAAACTATCAGTTGCAGCTAAGTCTTTTGCACCTGCAGCATAAATTTTTAAAACTGCATCATTAACAAGAACTGGGTGTACACAACATACATTTACAGATTTAGCACCATTTTCTTTTAAGATACCAATTGCATTTACAATAGTTCCACCAGTAGCAATAATATCATCAATAATTACAGCTTCTTTACCATTAACTGCATCAATACTTACTTTAGAACCATCATCACTTTCAATTTCAGCAATTGTAGTTTCTACTTTATCTGGTCCTAATCTTACTTTAGTCATGTAAGTACATTTACAATCTAAAATTTCAGCAATTTCTTCTGCAAATCCTAAAGCACCTTTATCTGGAGCAATAATAATAGGATCTTCAGTTACTTCAGCAATATATTCAGCTATTGGAGGCATAGCAGACAAATTAGCTGATGGAATATTGAAGAAATCTCTTACACTATCTTCGTGAAGGTTGATTGAAATAAATTCATCTGCACCAGAATTTTCAATTAAATTAGCTACGATTTGTGCAGAAATACATTCTCCTTCTTTAAATCTTAATTCTTGTCTACCATATCCTAAGTAAGGTACAACAACTTTAACTTTTTCAACACCTAAATCTTTAAGGGTTTGAATTAAGAACAATAATTCAACAAGATTTTCATCTTGTGGGAAACCAGTAGATTGAACAATAGTAACTTCTTTATCAAGTTCGCCTTTTACACGAACATATCTTTCACCATCAGGAAACTTTTTAGTTTCTAAAGGACATAAAACATCCCCTAATTCCTTTGCAACTTTTGCTGCTAATTTTTGTGATGCGGAACCGCCAATTATCAAAAATATCACCATGAAATTAATTATTAAATATTTATAAATATCTAACAAGATATTTTATAAATTATACATTATATAATATGTAAATATTTATAAATAAATATTACTACTTAATAGGCACTGTCAAAAATTATAGGGATAGAGAAAAAATTCAAAATTTAGTTTAA
>JAKSUD010000107.1 GCA_024409185.1 archaeon | reverse complement strand
AGTGATTATATGAATCCTTATAAACCTATTAGCGTATTGAATATAGTTGGGTAGTGGTTTTACTTTAATTGCTTGTGAACAACTTTAGGTGCTGTTATATACTGGAAAAAAGCCAGTTTATTGCCAAATTATTATAAATAGGTGGAAAGAGTATACTGACGGAAAAGCTGATAAAATAACCTAAATCGTGTTATTTTTATCAAATCTGCTCTTTATTTATATAATTATAGATAAATATTAATATTAGATATTTTATGGAGGGATTTGCCATTTCTATTTTTTTTAATGAAGAGTCTTATGAAAAGTCAATTATTGAATTGATGCAAATTTATAGATATAATTATTATAGTGGTTATGGTATAGAAAGAGATTATACAAATCCGTTATTCATGCAAGATTTGGAAAATTTATATAACATTAATCATGATGCTAATAGAGAAGCTGTCAAAGAAGCTATACAAAAAATCCAAGACATAGATACTGGAAGTTTGGAAGAGAAAAACGATAAATTTATGGATTATTTGCAGAATGGGATATCTGTAACTTATCTTGAAGGGAATGAAGAAAGGTCTACTTTAATTAAATTAATTGACTTTGAAAACAAGAATAAAAATGTTTTCACAGTTATTAACCAATGGACAATTCAAGGAAAGGAAGTAAAAAGACCAGATGTAATTGTCTTTGTAAATGGATTACCCTTAGTAGTTATGGAATTAAAATCTCCATCAAGAGATGATACAAACACTTCTGAAGCATATAATCAACTTAAAAATTATATGAAAATTATTCCAGAGTTATTTATTTACAATGCTTTCTGTGTCATAAGTGATTTATCAGTTACTAAAGTAGGAACAATAACTGCACCAGAAACAAGATTCATGGAATGGAAAACAACTGATGGAAATTATGAATCAACAGAATGGGCTGATTATGAAACATTCTTTGAAGGAATATTTGAAAAAACAAGATTCTTAGACATACTCAAAAACTTCACACTATACTCTAAAGATTCAAGTGAAAGAATTAAAATACTTGCAGGATACCACCAATATTTTGCAGTTAACAAAGCAGTAAAATCAACTAAAAAAGCAATTGCTACAGATGGTAAAGCTGGAGTATTTTGGCATACACAAGGAAGTGGAAAAAGCTTATCAATGGTATTCTATGTAAATAAACTCCAACAAGAGCTTGAAAGCCCAACATTTGTAGTAATTACAGATCGTAATGATTTAGACGGACAACTATTTAGTCAATTTTATAAATGCTCCGACTTCTTAAGACAAATTCCTAAACAAGCAACAAGCAGAGCTAATCTTAAAGAATTATTAAATAATCGTAAAGCTAATGGTATTTTCTTCACAACAATGCAAAAATTCGAAGAATCAAATGAACCATTAACTAAAAGAAAAGATGTAATTGTAATATCTGATGAAGCACATAGGAGCCACTATGGTTTAGAATATAAAGTTAATTCTGAAACTGGAGAAATTAGTATTGGTGCAGCTAAAAAAATACGTGATGCTCTACCTAATGCGACATACATAGGATTTACTGGAACACCAATTTCAAAAAAAGATAAAAGTACAAGAGAAGTATTTGGAAATTATATTGATATTTACGACATGACACAATCAGTAGAAGACGGTGCAACAGTACCAATTTACTATGAAAGTCGTGTAGCTAACATTAAATTAGATGAAGAAATCCTTGCTAGAATTGATGCAGAGTATAAAATCCTTGCAAAACAAGCAGAAGATTACAATATTGAAAGAAGTAAAAAAGAACTTAGCAAAATAGAAACACTACTTGGTTCAGAAGAAACAATAGAATCAATTTGTAAAGATATAATTGACCATTATGAAAATAATCGCCAATATGAATTAACGGGTAAAGCAATGATTGTAGCTTACTCTAGACCAATAGCTATTAAAATGTATAAAAAAATATTAGAACTTCGTCCAGAATGGGAAGATAAAATTGGAGTTGTAATGAGTTCTGCTAATAAAGACCCTGAAGAATGGCAAGAAATTATAGGAACTAAATCTGATAAAAAAGAGATGGAAAAAAGATTTAAAGATAACGAAAACAGTATGAAAATAGTTATTGTAGTAGATATGTGGCTTACTGGATTCGATGTACCTTCTTTAGCAACCATGTATGTTTATAAACCAATGCAAGGACACAATCTTATGCAAGCAATTGCAAGAGTAAATCGTGTGTTTGAAGATAAACAAGGGGGACTTGTAGTTGATTATATTGGAATTGCTTCCTCGCTTAAAAAAGCAATGAAGGAATACACTGATAATGACCAAAAGAATTATGGAGATACTGATGTTTCTAAAATAGCATATCCAAAATTCCAAGAAAAATTACAAGTATGTAAAGATTTAATGTATGGTTTTGATTATTCAGGATTCTTTGGAGATAGTGATTTAGAAAGAGCTAGGACAATTAGAAAAGGAGCAAACTTCCTTCAAAATCCTCTAAAAGAAGAAACTAAAGAAGATTTCATAAAAGAATCTTTATTATTGAAGAATGCTTTATCTTTATGTAGAAGTTTAACTACTGAAAAAGAGAAATTTGAATCTTCCTATTTTGAGTCTGTAAGAACAATTCTTGTTAAAGTAACATCTGATAGAAAATTATCATTTAAAGAGATTAATGGTAGAATTAGTGAGATTTTACAGCAATCTATTAAAACAGAAGGAGTTATTAATGTTATTGAAGCAAGTGATGAACGTTCATTATTTGATCCTAAATTTTTAGATAGAATTGGTAGTATTGAGGAAGATAATCTTGTTATTAGAGTATTAGAGAAACTTTTAATGGATGAAGTTAAAATTTATAAGAAAACTAATCTTGTTAAATCTGAAGAGTTTTCTGAGTTAATGAAAAAGACTATGAATCGTTATATTAATGGACATATTAGCAATAAGCAAGTTATTGATGAATTAATAGATATAGCTAACAAAATAAAAGATGCTCATAAAGAGGGTGAAGATTTAGGTTTAACTACTGAAGAATTAGCATTTTATAATGCAATTGCACTTCCAGAAGATATTCATAAATTTTATACTGATGATACTTTAGTCCAGATTACTCATGAATTGACTGAAGCTCTTCGTAGGAATCGGACTATTGATTGGCAGAAAAAAGAGAGTTCTAGAGCAGAAATGAAAATGATTGTTAGAAAATTACTTAAGAAATATGATTATCCTCCTGCAGAAAGAGAAGGTGCTTTAGAAAAAGTAATTGCACAATGCGAACAATGGGCAGACACAGAAATCTAATTTTTTCTAATAAAAAATGCAATAATATTTATTAATAAAAATATATAATAATATATAATTATAGTTTTTTTTTAATGGAGGGATAAAAATAGTCACTAGAGTAAATGTTAATCCTGTAATGATAAAATGGGCTAGGGAAGATGCAGGTTTAACATTGGAAGATTTGCCTGTAATCTTAAAAGATGCTGAAAAATGGGAGACTGGTGAATTAAAACCAACTTGGGTAGATTTAAGGAATTTAGCAAAAAAATATAAAAGACCTTCCTTTTTTTATTTACTCCCAGATCCTCCTAAAGAACAAGATGATTTTATTGAATTTAGATCTGATGATAAAATTGAAGAATTTAGCTCAAATTTAAGATTAGAAATTAGAAAGGCTAAATTTAGAAGAAATGCTGTAATTAAAATAAATAATAATATGGGTATTAATCATCCTAATTTTAGTAATTTTGTTTCTAATAATAAAAATCCCATAGAATTGGCACAACATATAAGGAATATTTTAAATGTTCCTTTTGATGATCAAAAAAAATGGATATTAAATGATAAAGCAAATCGAGATTATTCCCATAATAATTTTTTGAATCATTGGAAAGAAATATTTTCTGATTTAGGAATATTAGTTTTTGAAACGGAAAAAGTTTCTGAAGATGAGATTAGTGGATGTTCTTTATATTATGATAATTATCCTATAATTTTACTTAATGGTAAAAATACACCTAATAGGAGAATTTTTACATTAATTCATGAGTTAACTCATTTGATTCAAGGAAAAAGTGCTATTTGTGATGTG
>JAKSUD010000106.1 GCA_024409185.1 archaeon | reverse complement strand
ATATTTAATAATTTTTATAAAAAAAGAAAAAAGGTATAAAAAAGAAAAAAAGAAATTCTCAATTATGAGAATTTATTTAATTGTAACTCACATAGAGTTTTTTAAATTATTATTTTTTTTTGTATTGTTTAAATTACTTCAAAGTTAATGAGTTTGATTTTATTGGAAATTAAGTTTGGATTTTCATCAACTTCTTCAGATAATTTTGTAGTAATGTATTTTTTATTATCATCTGGGAAGACAGTAGCTATTTTAACTCCTTCTTCGTACATTAAAACACTTGCTAAGAAATTTGCTCCACCAGAGATACCAATACCTAAACCAAATTCTTTAGCTATTCTTCTTGACATATTAATAGCATCACAGTCATGGATTAAGACAATATCATCAATTAAATCTTGTTCAAGAATAGATGGAATAAAGTCATCACCAATACCTTCAATCATATGGCTACCTTCTTCCATTCCCATTTTAAGAATAGATAATGTGCTTGGTTCAAGTGCATATAATTTAAAATCAGGATTATTATCTTTTAATCTTTTACCAATACCAATAAGGGTTCCACCAGTTCCAATTCCACTAACAAAAGCACCTACATCAGGAACAGCATCTACAATTTCTTGACCAGTAGTATTGTATTGGCCTTCTACATTCAGTGGATTATCAAATTGGAGTGGTCTGTATGCACCAATTTCTTCTGCAAATTCTTCTGCAAGTTCAAGACCTCTTTTAAATCCGCCTTCTTCTTTAGATACAAGGTGAACATGTGCACCATACATTTCAATTAAATTTCTTCTTTCAACAGATACCCAATCAGGCATAAAAATATGAACTTCATGACCATAGAGAGCTCCAATACCACTAAATGCGATACCTGTATTTCCACTTGTAACTTCTACAATAGGTTGACCATCTTTGAGGTTTCCATTTTCTTTTTCTTTTTGAATAATGTATAAAGCAATTCTGTCTTTTATACTTCCAGTATAGTTGTAGAATTCAAGTTTAGTGTATACACTCCCTTTCTTTCCTTCATATTCAAAATTAATTTTAATCATTGGAGTATTTCCAACTAACTTTCTAATGTCCATCATATTCCATCCAATTTATAATAAAATAATCGTTACTATATAATTTATGTACTTTACTTTTAAAATACTTTTTTAAAAATTACTTAATTTTACAATTATTTTTATAATAATAATTATGTAGTTAAAAATTTATTTAAGCATAACCCACCATTCATCATTTTCTTCTTCATAAGTCCATCCAGAATAATCATTTCCAATAGCAGTATAAACTCCTGGTTCGAAATATTTGTCTCCAGAAGTATAGTAAATACAGACATAAACAGGATAACCATATTCATCATAATCTACAATTTCTTCTTCTTCCCATAATTCATATTCTGGTGAAGTTCTACTTTTATAGTCTGAATTGGATTTATGGGATGATTTAGAATCCATGCTTGAATTATAGTTGGAATTATTGTGTTCTATTTTTTTAGTAAGTGATTCTTCATAGTCCTTGACACTATATCTGAATTTATCGAATTCGTCTCCTTTTAGTAGGTTGTTTCCGTTATGGTCTGCTTTATTAAAAAATTCTAAGAGTTTTGATTCTGGAGTTTTGTTTCCATATTCTTTTGCTTCATCGAATGTAAGGTATCCGTTTCCATCAATGTCTAATGCATCTAATTCGTCTTGATAAAAAGAAGATACATATTCACGATTTTCATTGTACTTGATTACATAAGGGATGTAAACTATTGCAAATAATATTAAAAGAATGATAAATACATAACAACATTTTCTAGTAGTACTTAAATTTGTGAAAAAATTACCTTTTTTTGTTGTATTATTTTTATTAATTGATGAAGTTTTAGTAGTTGTAAAATTGTTATTTGTGGTTTTATTTTCAATTGGTACTATTGTTTCTCCACAGTAAGTACAAAATTTACTTTTATCATCAATTATTTTTCCACATTTTGGGCAGTACATAATTCTCAACTTGTTTTTTATTTATTAGTTTTTTGTAAGTTTGTTTTGTTTACTAATCTCCATGGTATTCATGTTTCCAATCACTACTTACATACTCAATATCATATCCACTATATTCATTTCCTACATAGCGATACACACCAGGTTCCATATTTGTATCTCCTGAAGTATAATAATAGCTTACATATATTGGATAACCCATGCTATCATAACCTCTTATTTCATCAACTTCTTCCCAATCATCCCCTGCATTAGAGTGGTATTGTGAACTTGAAGATGAAGATCTAGAATTAGAATTTGATGTACTAGGTTTTGATTTTTCAACTTTAGGATGTTCATAATCATAAACAGCATATCTGAAAACATCCCATTCATCTCCTTTTAGCAGACCATTTTTATTATGGTCAAAGAGATTAAATAATTCTAAGAGTTTTGATTCTGGGGTTTTATTTCCATATTCTTTTGCTTCATCGAATGTAAGGTATCCGTTTCCATCAATGTCTAATGCATCTAATTCATCTTGATGAAGAGAAGATACATTTTCACGGTCTATATTTAATTAATTACATATGTTGCCATAAATATTATTAAAAGAATGATAAATACATAACAACATTTTCTTTTTGTACTTGTATTTTTTAAAAAACTAACTTTTTTTCTTTCTTTTGTCTTATTGGTGGTAAAATTATTATTAATTTTATTATTAGTAAAATTTTCATTGGTAAAATTTGTATTTGAAGTTTTATTTTCACTTTTTACTAAGGATTCCCCACAATATGGACAAAATTTAACTCCCTCATCAACTATTTTTCCACATTTTGGACAGTACATAATTTTAAATTTGTTTTATAAATTATTAATAATTTTATATAATTTTAGGATATTTTTTATATAAAATCCAATTTTAAAGCAAATATTTATTATTTTTAAATTATATAAATAAATAAGATAAATTAAATTAGGTAAATTAATTACAATTTATAAATCAAGTTAATTAATTTACATTAACCTATTTTACAATTATGAGGAATTTTATGTTTTTAACTAAAGAAGAAGAAAAAATGGCTAATGGTGAATATGGTGAAACTATTAGAAAAAGTATGGATATTCTAATTGCTTTAGGAGATATTTATGGTGCTGAAAAGTTTGTAGATATTAAATCTGCACAAGTATCTGGTGTATCTTATAAAACTATTGGTGAAGCAGGACTTGAATATCTTCAAGATTTAGCAAATGGTGCTGAAATTATTTATAATGAAAATGGTACTATAAGTGATAAAAGTGGAATAGCTACTATTTCAGCTACTCTTAATCCAGCTGGAACTGACCTTGATAATTGGGAAGAATTTGGTTTTCCTGTAGATTTTGCTAAAAAACAAATTGATATTTGTAATGCTTACAGTGCTCTTGGAATTAGTAATACTTGTACTTGTACTCCTTATTTAATTGGTAATGTTCCAAGATTTGGAGATCATATTTCATGGTCTGAATCTTCTGCTGTTACTTATGTTAATTCTGTAATTGGTGCAAGAACTAATCGTGAAGGAGGTCCTGGTGCATTAGCTGCAGCTATTGTAGGTAAAACTCCTTTATATGGTTACCATTTTGAAGAAAATAGAAAAGCAAGTTTAGTTGTTGAAGTTGAAGATAAAATTGAAAGAGCAGATTTTGGTGCTTTAGGTTATGCTGTTGGTCAAATTGTTAAAGATGGAATTCCTTATTTTAAATTAGCTAATAAAACTCATGAAATAGCTAACTCTAATCTTAAAGCTCTTGGTGCTGCACTTGCTTCTTCTGGTGCAGTTGCATTATATCATGTTGAAAACATAACTCCAGAATACTCTGTTGTAGATAGTGAAATTGCAGAAGATAAAATTACATTAACAGCTGCAGATATTAAAGAAACAAGAGAAAAATTATCTACTGCAGAAGGTTATGCAGATCTTGTATGTTTAGGTTGTCCTCATGCATCACTTGAAGAAATTCAAGAACTTGCAGAGATTGTAAAAGGTAAAAAGATTAAAAATGAGCTTTGGATTTGTTCATCAATTAGTGTAAAAGCTGCTGCGGATAGAATGGGTTATACAAAAACTATTGAGCAAGCAGGTGGACATATTGTTCTTG
>JAKSUD010000105.1 GCA_024409185.1 archaeon | reverse complement strand
TGCAAATAACATAGTTGATGAAATTATAGCATCTTCTAAAGATTGGTTCTAAATACTTTAAAAAATTAAATTAACAATTTAAAAATTAATAGCTATTTAATAGCTATTAAATTCTATTTTTAAGATTTTATATAAATATAAACTTCAAAAATAAGAGATGATAAAATGGGAGAACATCCTAAAGGATTTTATTTAATATCAACAATTGAAAGTATGAATACTTTTAGTAGTAATGGAACAAGATCCATATTAGCATTATTTATGATTAGTAATTTGATGCTAACAATGCCTTTTGCATCTAAAATTTTTGGAGCTTATATTGGTTCCACTGCTTTAACAGCACTACTTGGAGGGTATGTAGCAGATAAATATTTAGGTTATCGTGAATCAATCCTACTTGGTTTAGTATTAATGATAATTGGAGAGTTAACACTTGCATTTTCTGCATCAATGTATAATCCATCAAATGCAATAATAGTACATAGTAGCTTAATTTGGACACAACAAGAAATCTACTTTTTAATAATTAATTTTAATCTGTTTAGGTGGAGGATTTTTTTCATCAACAATTCCTTTAATGAGATTTTTATATGAAACAAAGGATGAAAGAATAGACTCTGCATTTTTAATATTTTATAATTTTACTAATTTAGGTGCTTTATTATCTCCTGTAATAATTGGATTACTAATTAATACACGTCCAGAATTATTCAAATATGGATTTCTCATATCTGGAATTTGTATGTTTTTAAATTTAATTGTGTTTTTAATATTTAAGAATAAAACTATAAGAGACCCTAAAGGGAATGAAATAGGAATAAAACCAATTTATAAAGAAAAATCATCTAGTATAGATGAAGAAATATTAGATGAAAGTATTTTGAAAAAATTGGATTATGAAGAAGAAAATATCAAAATAGAAAAAGAAAAATTAAAAAAATTAACTTATCAAGAAAAACAAGAAATAATTGAAGGTCCTTTAACTAAAGTAGAAAAACATAGAATTTACGTAATTTTTATTATTTCTCTTTTAGGTACATTTTTCTGGTCAGCATATGGACAAGCAGGAATTTCATTAACATTTTTTACAAATAGTTTATTTCACGTACTATCGCAGGTTTTACAATTCCAACAGAATGGTTCTTATCATTAAATCCATTATTTGTAATCTTATTATGCCCTATATTTTTAAGGATTATGAATAAATTAAGTGAGAAAAAACATACTTTATCCATACCTATTAAAATGAGTATAGGTTTAATATTATTAAGTTTAGGGTTCTTTTTATTCGCAATCCCTGCTAATGAGATAAGTTTAGGAGCAAGTAGCATAAGTATAATTTGGATTATTTTATTATACTTTATTTTAACCGCAGCAGAATTATTCATATCCCCTGTTGGATTATCCACAGTTTCTCGATTATCTCCATTAAAATTCACTTCGTTATTTATAGGAGTTTGGGCTACCTCTATTGCATTATCTTATTTTATAGGAGGATTATTATCTTCATTATATCCAGATCCAAATTTACCAACTCCTTATTTATTAGGAATTATACCAATTAATGGATTTTTAGAATTCTTTTTAATATTTGCAGTACTAACATTTATAGGGGAATTTTAATGTTTATATTTAGAAATAAAATCCTCAAATGGACACATGGAATTGAATAATTTAATAAAATCAAAATAGACAATACTCCGTGATAATATGACAAACGAGAAAACAAATAAAAATGTAGAATTAATGAGGGGAAATCCTGAAATAGCTGTAAAGAAATTAGCTATTCCAATTATGATTTCAATGATTATTACTGCATTATATAACATTATTGATGGTGTTTGGGTAGCAGGATTAGGTCAAGCAGCTATTGCAGGTATAGGATTTGTAACCCCTATTTTTATGATTTTAAATGGTGTAAGTGTAGGACTTGGAAACGGTGCTACAAGTGCAATAAGTCGTTATGTAGGTGCTCATGATAAAGAAGGTGCAGATAAAGGAGCAGAACACTCTTTACTTATATTTTTAGTAGCATCAATCATTTTAACAGTCATTTTATTAATTATTTTAGAACCTTTACTTAAATTATATGGTGCAAGTGGACAAACTTTAGTAGAAGGTATGAAATATGGTATTCCATTATTTGTAGGTTTAATTGGATTTATTTTTTGTAATGGTGCAACAGGTATTCTTCGTGGAGAAGGAGATATGAAAAGAGCAATGTATGCTACTATATTAGGTGTTGTACTTAATGCAATATTTGACCCTATTTTCATTTATACATTTAATTTTGGATCTGCAGGAGCAGCTATTGCAACTGTAGCAAGTTCAAGTATTAGTGCAATAGTTATTTTATACTGGATTTTAATTAAAAAAGACACTTATGTTGATTTACACTTAAAACAATTTAAATTTGATAGTAAAATAGCAAGAAGAATATTAAATGTAGGTATTCCTGCTTCAATGGATATGGTGATGATGTCAATTGCAGTATCCATATATTTAATATTTATCTCCAGTGTTGGAGGAGATTATGGGATTGCTGTATTTACCTCAGGTCAAAGATTATACTTATTTGGAATAATGCCTTTAACAGCAATTGGTGCAGCTATTGTAGCAGTTGTTGGTAGTGCATATGGTGCTAAAAATGGAGATTATATTAAAAGAGCCCACACTTATGGAGTTAAGTTTGCTGTAGCTGTTGGATTTGTCATTACACTTATTTTAGTTGTATTCTCTAATCAATTAGCATACTTATTTGCATACACTCCAGAAACTGCACATTTAGTTCCAGGAATTGCATTATTCTTACAAATAGCTACATTATGTCTTCCATTTACAGGAATTGGAATGCCTTCAAGTTTCTTATACCAAGGTCTTGGAAAAGGCCTATACAGTTTAGCTTGGACAATTATTCGTGAAGTAATCTTTACTGTAATAGCAACCTACATATTTGGAATATATCTTGGTTGGGGATTGATTGGTATTTGGACAGGTTTAGCTGTTGGAAGAATTCTTGCAAGTATCTTAAACTTCGCATTTGCAAGATACACAATTAAAAATGTTAGGAAAAAATTAGGTACTTAAAAAGTACTAAACTATAATTTTATTAAAATTTAAAATTTTTTAAAAATTAAAATAAATAATTTTTAAATATTTATCTTTTATCTTATTTTTTATTATTTTTTATTTTATTTTCAAAGGTGATAACATGGAAAGTAATATTGCAAAAGAATTAAATGGTAAATTTAAACCTATAGTTTTAATAAAAACTGACAAAGCTCCAGAAAATGCAATAGGCCCAAAATCCAATAAAGGAGGATGTATAATGGCATTTATTGCAAGAGTAATTGCTGATAGAAAAACTGCTGTTTTTACAAAAGAAACTTGCCCTTGTAATGGGGGAAAAGTAGGTCTTGGATTTGGTCCTGGATTTGAAGATGAAATAAGTCTTGAAAATCACTTCTGCTTTTTATCAACTGGTCTTGAAGGAGCTCCAAATAAAGAACAATACCAAACTTTCTTAAATTACCTTCCAGAACCTACAAAAGAAATGTTTACTCATGGAGAGAGAGTATTTGCAGATTATGAAACTGCTAAGGAACATATAACAAACACACAGACCAATTTATAATAATAAAGAAAAATATGTTGTTTTCAAACCATTAGAAGAGTTAGAAGAAGGAGAAATACCAAGTGCAGTTATATTTACAATCAATCCTATAGAACTTGCTGCTTTAATTCATTTAGATGGATCTTGTAGAGTAGATAATGCATACACTATTACTGCACAAAGTGCAGCTTGTCAAGATATAGGAAATATTGTATTCAAGCAAGCAGAATCTGATAATCCTAGACCAGTTCTTGGTTTATCTGACTTAGCAGGTAGAAGACATATGCGAAGATGGATTCCAGATGAATACATGACTTATGCATTAACTTGGGAATTATTCTTAAAATTAGAAAAACTTAGTGAAGATAGTTTCTTACAAACTAAAGTTTGGAAAGAGTTTAAAGATTAAATGACAACTATTATAATTATTTAATGATAAATAAATTAATAATAAAAAAATTAATATTAAGTAGATACTATTTATAAAAAAGGGGTAATATGGGAAAAGTAAGAATTCACAAATATGATAATTTAAAAGGTTTA
>JAKSUD010000104.1 GCA_024409185.1 archaeon | reverse complement strand
TTCAATTTCATAAGTAGCTGGATTATCAAATGCTCCAAGAGCACTTTTTATAGTACAATTGATTTTAGCTTTACCTATAGGTTCGTATACTGTATCTCCCCATTCTCCACTAATTTCATCATAGTTACGAGTTGAGAGAATATCAAATAAAGTTTCTCTAATAATTCCCCTATTACTTTTACGTTCTTCATACCAGCAGAATTCTGGTTTTGAAAGACTATCATCTTTTATTCTTTTATTATAAACAAATTCCCAGAAATCATTTCCTATTGGGTCAAGAGTAATAGATTTATTTAATTCAGGAATATTTACAGCTTTACCTTTATTTGATTTATAAGCATTAATAGAATTTCTATGATTTTCAAGACTATAAACAACGAAATCTAAATCCGAAGTCCCTGCTTTTTGAAGATTTGGTAAAATTGAACCTGAGATTCCAAGGTCAGTATATGGAACTCCTGCAACATAATGGAAAAAGTCAGAAAGATCAATTAATTTTTCCATTAATTCCTCTTCATAAGTTAGTTCATCATTATTTTCATGTTTTTCTTTAATGATAGGAAGGAATTGTTCTCTAAGTTCTGCAAGTCTTTCTTCAGGTTTAATGATCTTAGCTACTTTTTCAATTGGGACTCCCATCATTTCTACATTAGTTACATCACAGAAATATAAATAATCTGGATGATTTTCTCTTAAGAAAGTGTATGCTTCTTCAGAACCTACTTTTGAATATCTGATTCCATCTTTTTCTCTATCTCCATTTTCATCAGGAATATATCTAAGGAAAGAAATTATCCTATCTTTAGGATGAATATAATTAGTTGATGCAAAAAATAAACCATCAGTTGTATATATAAAATCTCTTGTTCTAACTTGTTTGTCTATTTTAACCATTTTTAAGCCTTCTTTTTGACAATTTAGAATATTATTTATGTCTTATAATATTTGTATAGTTTTTATCTTTAATATAATATATTTTATAAACTATTTATTAAATTTTCTTTATTGTTTTTTCACCTTTTGTTTGCATATTAATAGTTTTCTATTTAATTTGATAACTAACATTATTAATATAGTCAAGAACATAATAATTATTATGATAGTTTTAATTTAGATTATTTTTAATTTAAATTAGTAAATTAAATTTAGTTTTATAATTTAAATTTAGTTTAATTTCAGTTTAAATTTAAATTTAGTTTAGATTTAAAACTTTCCCACAAATCCATATCTGATTGGATATAGTAGTTGAATTTAGCTATCAATCGGAGGTGTCATAATGAAAGACGAAAATGCTAAAAATATTAAACAATCTGGAAATCGTGGAAATGTACTTGAAGGAGATATAATGACTATGGCTCAAAAAGAGGTCATTACTGTTCCTCCAACTAAAACTATTAAAGAGGCAGCTGAAATCATGATTGAACATGAATTTAGAAGATTGCCTGTTGCGGATCCAGGTTCTAAAAAGCTTTTAGGTATTGTAACTGCTATGGATATTCTTGATTTCCTTGGTGGTGGTAGTAAATATGATTTAATTGCTAAAAAACACAATGATAATTTCTTAGCTGCTATTAATGAACCAGTTAAAGAAATCATGACTCGTGATGTTTTCACTGCAAAACCTAAAGACTCTATTAAAAAATGTGTCGAAACAATGACTAACTATAATGTTGGATCTTTACCTGTTGTTGATAACGAAGGTAAATTAGTGGGTATAATCACTGAAAGAGATTTTGCATTAGCATTAGCTGGTGTTTTAACTGATGAATTAGTTGAGGACATAATGATTAAAAATGTTATAACTGCAACTCCAGGTACTCCAATTGAGAGTTCCTCTAAAATTATGGTAAGAAATAATTTAAGAAGAATTCCAGTTGTAGAAGAAGATAAATTAGTTGCTATTGTTACTTCTACTGATATTTTAAGATTCTTTGGAGATAAGGATATGTTTGCAACTATGACCTCAAACAGTGGTTTAGATGTTTTAGATAAGAAAATTTCTGAGATTATGAAACCAAACATTTCTGTAACTGAACCTGATGTAAGATTAGGAGATTTATGTGAATTATTTGCTGAAAAGAACATTGGTGGTGTTCCTGTAGTTGAAGATGGTCAATTAGTAGGAATTATTACTGAAAGAGATATTTTAAATATCGTTGCAAAATAATTTGCATGATATAGTAGCTATTGTTGAATTTTATTGATAGCTATTGTAAGTAAGTTATAGTTATAGCTTTTTATTTCAATCAGTCAATGATATTTTTAAGTAAATAGTTTATTAATAGTAAATATTCTATTATTTACTTAATTATTATGATTATTCAATAGCTATCTTTGTAATTGTGGGGATTGAAATGAAAATCAAAAATTTAATGTCTGAAGATGTAGTCTCAATTGATAAAAACTTAAATATTTGTGATTGTCTTCGCTTGATGTATAAAGACAACTTATCAAGAATACCTGTTGTTGCAAATAACGAAGGTAAAAAAATGTTTAGTTGGAATTATATCAGAGAAAGATATTGCAGATAAATTAGGTTCTGCTAAATATGGTAATTTAGCACCTTCTCATTTCCATGTATCTACTGTAATGGTTAAAGATGTAATT
Source organism: archaeon (assembly GCA_024409185.1). GTDB lineage: Archaea > Methanobacteriota > Methanobacteria > Methanobacteriales > Methanobacteriaceae > Methanobrevibacter. The sequence continues at coordinate 1,581 of JAKSUD010000104.1, read as the reverse complement.
ACTGTGGATATTAATGATGATTTTATGGATGTTGCAAAAATTTTACTTAAAGAGAATATTGGAGCACTTCCTGTAATGTGTGGAGATGAGATGTGTGGAATTGTTACTAAATCTGACTTCATTTATCTTGCAAGAGCTAAAGCTTATGAGAAGGTTTTAGCTGAAGATATAATGACAAGAAATATTATTTCAATATCTGCTAGTGATCGTTTAGTTCATGGAAGAAAAGTTATTATGGACTCTGGAATTGGACGATTATTAATTAGTGAAGATAATGAACTTGCAGGTATATTAACTTCTAAAGACATAGCTAAAGCTTTTGTTTCATTTAGAAAACATGCAGCTAATAAAAATATGTCTGTTCAAATTAAGGAGTTACTTGCTGGGGAGTTCATGTCTCAAAATGTTGAGAAAGTTTCTGTAAAAACTTCTATACCTGAACTTGCAGAAGCAATGTTAAAAACAGGATTTAATGGTTATCCTGTAGTTAGTGATGCTGATCAAGTTGTTGGTATTGTAACACAAACTGACTTATTAAAACTAATTTATGAGTTAGAAGCATAGTGGTTAATAATAGTATATGATTTTTCATATACTTTTTAACTTCTTTTTTTTATTTAATCATGTATTGATTATGTATTAATTATTTATTGAATATTTTTTATATTTATGAGTTTATAGGTGATTTTTTGAATAAAGTATCTTTTTTAGGTCCTAAGGGCACTTTTTCTCATGAAGCTGCTTCATTTATTTCTGAAAATTTAATTTCTTATTGTTCTATTCCTGAAGTTATGCAATCTGTTGTTTCTGATGAATGTGTTAAAGGAGTTGTTCCTATTGAAAATTCAATTGAAGGTCCTGTTAATTTAACTTTAGATTCATTAGTTCATGACTTTGATTTAAATATTGTTGGAGAAATTATTATTCCTATTAGTCATAATTTGTTAGCACCTTTTGATATTAGTATTGATGATGTTACTGATGCATATTCTCATTCTCAAGCATTAAGTCAATGTAGGTATTTTTTACAAAAACATAATATTACACCACATTATACAGTAAGTACTGCTGAAGCAGCTCGAAAAGTAGCTGAATCAGGAAATGGTGTAGCTATTGGAACATTAAAAGCTGGTGAAATTTATGGTTTAAAAGTTGTTGCAAAAAATATTCAAGAAACTTTAAATAATCAAACAAGATTTATTGTTTTATCTAAAGAATCTACAATTAGTACATCTAATGATAAAACTTCAATTGTATTTTCATTGTTTGATAATAATCCTGGAAGTCTTTATAATATATTAGGGATTTTTGCAAAAAATAACATTAATTTAAGTAAAGTAGAATCTCGCCCTTCAAAAGAAGGTTTAGGAAACTATTTATTTTTTATAGACTTTGAAGGCCATATATATGATAAAAATATTAATAGTATTTTAGAAGATTTAAAATCAAAAACTTCTTTTTTTAAAGTTTTAGGGTCTTATCCTATTTTTTAAATTCATATTTTTACCTAAACTTTTTAATAGCTTTTTATAAAATTTATTCCCTTTTAATTTTTTATTATATTTTTAAGAAAGTATATAA
>JAKSUD010000103.1 GCA_024409185.1 archaeon | reverse complement strand
TCTTATTTTCACTATTTTTATAATAAATTATATAAATGTTAAAAATAAATATATAATAAATGCTATCTTATTAGTATTTTATAGATTTTATAAATTCTTAAAATCATACTTATTACTTAATTTATCATTTATAAATATCCAGTTGTGATAATATTATTGATTGGGTTATTAAAATTGGTGGAAGTTTATTTCCTAAATATGCTATTGAACTTGCAAAAGCTCTTGAAGGGCAAAATTGTTTAATAGTTGTTGGTGGAGGTGAATTTGCTAATCTTGTTAGAAAATATGATAAAGATATTGAATTTTCTAATGATGTAACTCATGAAGTAGCTATTAATTCTATGGATATTTTAGCTAAATTACTATGTGATAAATTAGCATTTTGTGAACTTTCAAGTTCATTTGAGCAAGCTAAAAATATTGTTAGCTCTAATAAAATACCAATCATGCTTTGTAGTGATATTATACTTAATGAAGAGTCTCTTAAGCATTCTTGGGAGATTACCTCAGATTCTATTGCTGCATTTATAGCTAATAAATTAGATTCTAAACTTTTAATAGCTACTAATGTTGATGGTATTTATGATAAAGATCCATCTTTAACAGATGCAAAATTTATTAATGAAATTGATGTAAAAAAACTACTATCTTTTGACGAATCATCAATTGACTTAATGTTGCCTGTTTTACTTAAAGAGTATGGGTTTGATTGTTATGTTGTAAATGGTAAAATTCCTCAAAGAGTTTTATCTATAATAAATGAGGAAACTTGTGATTTTCCTTACACATACATAAATAATCATTAATTGTTTTTATTCATTTGTAAATTGTGATAATAATCATTATAGATTATTTTATGATTAAATTTATATAGGAACAAAAATAATATTTATATTATATTCGGTGATATATATGGAAAAAGTAAAATGTCAATCTTGTAAACAAGAAATACCTTTAATTGAACCTTATGTTCAATTTAAATGTCCAGAATGTGGTAAACTCATCGCTAGATGTGAAAACTGCCGTACTTTCGGTCACGCTTACAAATGTGAATGTGGTTTCGAAGGACCTTAAATTTAAAGGATTTTTTAAAATACTAACTAATTATTATTTATTGGAGGAATGATTATGGGAGAAGTTGTAGCAACTTTAAAAGTTATGCCTGATAGTCCAGATGTAGATAGAGAAGCTTTAAAAGCAGCTATTGAAGCAGATATCCCTTCAGAATTACACGAAATTACTGAAGAACCTATTGCTTTTGGTTTAGTAGCATTAAATGTAGTTTTCATCGTTGAAGATGGTGAAGGCGGAACTGAAGCTACTGAAGAATTCTGTGCTGGTCTCGAAGGAGTAGCTAGTGTAGAAATCACTGATACCAGAAGATTAATGTAATTTTAAAAAAGTTATCTTTTTAACTTTTTTTAACTTTTTTATCTTATTTTTTATTTTATTATTTATTTTAACTATTTTTATTTTATTAACTTTTAACTTATTTTATATTTTTAATAATTTATTTAACGAGGTTAATTATGAAATCTAATGATGAAAAATCAGATTTTGAAAAATATAAAAGTTTTGAAGAATATTGTTATTTAGATGAAGATATTCTTGAAATTCATGTTAGAGCAAATGATTTATGTCATAAATTAAATTTAATACCTCAAAGTGAACCTGATTCAAGACTTGAAGTTATGAAAGAATTATTTGCTGAAATTGGAGAAAATCCTTCAATTAAATCTAATTTCAATTGTGATTTTGGTGAAAATATTTTCATTGGTGATAATTTATTATCTAATTATAATTTAACTATTCTTGACTGTGCACGAGTCAGTATAGGTGATAATTGTATGATTGGCCCTAATGTAGGTATTTATACAGCTTCACATCCAATGACTGCTAAAGGAAGAAGAGAATGTCTTGTTAGTGGTACACCAATTACTATTGGGGATGATGTTTGGATTGGAGGTAATGTTGCGATTCTTCCAGGTGTTACTATTGGGAATAATGTTATAATTGGTGCAGGTTCTGTGGTTAATAGTGATATTGAAGATAATTCTATTGCTGTTGGAAATCCTGCAAAAGTTATTAAAAAATTAGAAGCGGAAGAATAATTAATTTTCTTTTTCTTTTTACTATTTTTATAATATTTTTTAGTTTTTTATATTTTTTTATTTTAATTTTAAATTTTTATTTTAGTTAAATTATTTTCATATGGTCTATTTTTCTTATTTTAATTTTAAATTTTTATTTTACTTAAAAATTCTTATCTAATTGTTTTATTTTTAATTTAAAGTATTATTCTACTTTTAAATCAATTTTGCTTTGATTTTAACTGCTAAATTTAAATATAACTTATTTTAAAGTATTATTACGCAATTGTAGGATTAAAGCTATATGTTTGATTTAGTAGTGGCTTGCTTTTTAGGAATTGGTTGTGGAACTATAACTGGTATGATTCCAGGGATTCATGTAAATACTGCAGGAGCAATTATGTTTGCATCTTCTGCTTTTTTACTTGAATTTATTTCTCCAGAGTTTTTATGTGTAATATTTGTAGCTATGTCTATTGCTCATGCACTCATCGAATTTGTTCCTTCAATGTTATTAGGAGTGCCAGAGGAAGGGTCTGCAACATCTGTCTTACCGGGTCATAGGATGGTTTTAGAAGGAAGATCTAAAGAGGCAATTCGTATAGTTTCAGTAGGTGGTTTTGGAGCAATTGTAGTGGTCATTTTAATGCTTCCAATATTTGCTATTGCACTTCCATTTTTACAAGGAGTTTCAAAACCTTTTACTTGGATTATATTGGCTGTTGGTTCTATTTTAATGATTTATAAATTAACTAATGGTTTAAGGCCTTTTTTATGGTCTTTATTTCTATTTGTAATATCTGGAATCTTGGGGTGGGTTATGCTTCAAACAACAATTTCTTCAGGATTATCTTTAATGTGTACTTTTTCAGGTCTTTTTGGGATTTCTACTATTCTATTTAGTTTAAATGATAGTTCATTTATTCCTCATCAGAATCCCTTTTATGATTTTGTTGTTGATAAGGACACAATTAAAAGTATTTTTGCAGGAGGTACAGCTGGTGCTATTTTAGGATTTTTACCAGGTTTTGGACCTGCGCAAGGTAGTATTATTGCTCAGGGAATGTGTCAAACAAGTGATGATGGAGATGATACTAAGAATTTTTTGCTTGCAAATAGTGGTCTTAACACCTCAGATACATTATTTTCTTTAATAGCTATTTATTTAATTGGAAATCCAAGAAGTGGAATTGCAGTTTATATATCTTATTTAATTTCTGAATTTACAATTAGTCATCTTTTGATTTTCACTTTTGCATCACTACTTGCAGTAGCTGTGTCTTTGATGATTTGTTTAAAATTAGGTGATAGTTTCTCTAAATTAATGCAAGGTGTAGACTATCGTAAATTGTCAATTGCTGTGATTATACTTATGATTGTTATTTTATACATTTTCGCAATAATTTATGAAGGACCTATTTTATATCTAACTTTAGCTTTAATCACTTCAACTGCTATGGGCTTACTCCCTCATTATTTGGGGGTAAGTAAGTCTCATTTGATGGGTGTTTTAATTTTACCTGCAATTATAATTTATATGCAAATGTATATTTAGAAAATAATTTTATTCATGCTCGGGTGGTACATATGTTTTATTCAATAAATTATGATAATAAAACTAAAGATAAAACTTTTAAAAAAGATACGGATTTTAAAAAAGGAAATTCTAAAAAACATTTAAAGAATGAAAATAATCAATTTAATGCTATTAAAGAGAATTCTAATAATTTAATTCCAAAATATAAAGTTTCTAAACCTAATTTTTCAGATATTGAAAAAAGAGCTTTAGAGGAAATTAGAGAAAATATAGTTGATTTAGCTATTTCTGAGAATATGTCTTCATTTAATGAAAAACTAATTTTAGAAGATATTAATAGGTTTTTGTCTAATAGATTTCCTAATTTAAATGAACCTAATAGGAAAATTCTTGCAAAGAATATGTTTAGAGAATTAATTGGATATGGTGAAATTGATAATTTGATTAAAGATGATGAATTAGAAGAAATTATGGTGATTGGAGTTGGAAAACCAGTTTTTGTTTATCATAGGAAATATGGGATGATGGAAACAGATTTAATCTTTGAAAATGATGATAAAATACTTAGGATTATTGATTCTATTGCTCG
>JAKSUD010000102.1 GCA_024409185.1 archaeon | reverse complement strand
AAAAAAATAGAAATATATTAATTAAATATAAATTTATTGATATAGAAAAAGGTTTCTAAAAAAATTCTTAAAAAACAAAAATAACAACGGAAAATCTGTAAAATTAAAAAATAAATAAAATACATTTAGATAAAAAACTAACAAATATAAAAATAAAATGAGTAAATACTATTTAGGAATGTGAAAAAATAAGAAAAAATAAAAAAGGAAAGTAAAATAACTAAATTAGTTATCTTACATCATAGGGGGCATACCGCCCATGCCACCCATTCCCCCCATTCCACCCATACCAGGTGCAGGAGGCATTCCACTATGATCTAAATTCTCATCTTCATCAACTTTTTGAAGTGCTCCAGCAGCAGCTACTAAGTCATCAATACGTAAAATCATTTCACATGCTTCAGTAGCAGAACGAATAGCTTGTTTTTTAACTCTTAAAGGTTCTACAACACCAGCATCTAACATATCAACAACTTTACCTTCAAATACATTTAATCCCATGTTGATGTCATCTTCGTGAGAAGCTCTTAATTCTACAAGTAAATCAATAGTATCTAAACCGCCGTTTTCAGCTAAAGTTTTTGGAATAACTTCTAAAGCTTCAGCAAATGCGAGAACAGCTAATTGTTCTCTTCCACGAACAGAATTAGCATAAGCTCTTAATCTTCTTGCAGCTTCAATTTCGAAAGCTCCTCCACCAACAACAACTTTTCCATCTTCAACAGTAGCAACAACTACACCTAATGCATCATCCATTGCTCTTACAATTTCAGAGGAAATGTGTCTGGTACTTCCACGGATTAAAATAGAACTTGCTTTACCTTCAGCAACATCTTCAATAAATGTTAACATTTGGTCAAATACTTGTTCTTGGTGAATGTATCCAGCATATCCTAAAGTTTCAGGAGTTAAATCATCAATATTAGTTACTAAAGTAGCTCCAGTAGCTTTCATAATTCTGTTTACATCAGATTTTTTAACTCTTTTGAAAGCCATTATTCCAGCTTTAACTAAGTAATCTTGAACAGCTTCATCAATACCTTTTTGACAGAATAAAACATTAGCTCCAGAGTCAATAATTTTATCTGCAACTTCTTTAAGCATTTCTTGTTCATTATCTAAGAATACTTGCATTTGCATAGGGTCAGTAAGGTCGACTTTAGCATCAATATCTTTAAGTTCTAAAGGATATTTCATTAAAGCAATTTTACAGTCATGCATTTCTTTAGGCATAGTATCTCTTACTCTACCTTGGTCAATGAAAATTCCATCAACAATTTCAGATTCTTCAATAGATCCTCCATTGATTCTGTGGATTTTGATAAGTTTTTTATCAATTTCGTCTCCTTCTTCAACTTTTAAAACAGCTTGAATGAGTAAATCTGCTAATTCTTCTTTAGCAAATTCAGAACCTTTACCAGTCATTGCAGTTTTTGCAATATTTAATAAAGTATCTTTGTCTTTAGCATCAATTGAAATCTCTTCCATAATTTCTAATACTTTTGCAACAGCTAATCTGTAACCTAAAAGAATAGTTGGAACAGGATTTCCATCTTCAATTAATTTTTGAGCTTGTTTTAATAATTCTCCAGCAACAATAACAGCAGTAGTAGTTCCATCTCCAACAACATTTTCTTGTTTTCTAGCAACTTCTACAAGCATTTTAGCAGCAGGGTGTGCAATATCCATTTCTTGTAAGATGGTTACACCATCATTAGTAATAACAACATCACCCATTTTATCTACTAACATTTTGTCCATTCCTTTTGGACCTAAGGTAGTTCTTACAATACCTGCAAGAATTTGACTTGCCATAATATTCATTCTTAAAGCAGTTCTTCCTTGGAATCTGTCAGTATCATCACGTAAGATAAACATTGGTTGATTAATATTTGCCATAATATCTCCTTAATTTTATAATTATAATAACTGTTTGTAAATATTAAAATAATTCAACATAAATATTAAATTATCCATATAAAAATAAATAGGTTTAAGATAATATAAAAAACTTTCGGTATAATAATTAGATTAACTTATAAAAAGTTTTAAATATTTAAAAACTAATTAAAAATTATGAGATATATTACTAAGAAAGATATATTAATAATTAGTCATTATTTAGGATATATCTTTCAAGGAATTGGAGCTGTACTTTTAGTACCTATTCTTATTGCACTAATTTATCAAGAAAATACATATGTTTCTTTTTTAATACCTTCTTTAATCTCATTAGCAATAGGAACTGTATTAATTCATGAACTTAAAAAGTACACTAAGCTTAAATTAAAACATGCTATGATTATATCAGCATTAGCTTGGCTTTGGGCATCAATTATAGGTGCTTTAATCCTTATGATAGCATTAGATTTAAGTTTCATAAATGCTCTTTTTGAAAATATGTCTGCATGGACAGGTAGTGGATTTACTATTTTTAATAATGTAGAAATTTTACCACAATCAATATTATTTTTAAGAAGTTTTGAACAGTGGATTGGTGGTTTAGGAATTATAGTAGTGTTTACTGGAATTTTAATTAAAAGTGGAAACCCTGCAAACAAACTCTACCTCTCTGAAGGAAGAGAAGATAAAATTAAACCTAGCATACGAAATACTCTTAAAAAAACCTTTGAAATATACTTAATTTATACACTAATAGGAATAATTGCATTTTTAATCGTGGGCCTTCCTTTATTTGATGCTATAAATCTTACATTTACTTCAATAGCTACAGGTGGAATGAGTATTAAAAATGCAAATGTAGGTTATTATCAGAATAATTTAGTTTATATAGTGACTATGATTATAATGATTTTAGGTGCAACAAGTTTTATAGTACATGCAAGAGTTATCAAAAGTAAAGGCAAATCTCTTTTAAAAGATGTTCAATTTAAATCATTAATAGTTATAACAATAATTACATCATTAATTTTATTTATAATTTATAAAAGTGTTCCAATTGAAATATTATTCCATGTAATTTCTTCAATAACAACAACTGGAGCACGTGTAATACCTGCTTCTGAAGTATTAACTTGGAATGGGGCTACAATAACTCTTTTATTTGTGTTAATGCTTATTGGAGGTTCAACAGGATCTACATCAGGAGGTATAAAAATTGCAAAAATAATTATTACATTAAAATCAATAAGCCATAACACAAAAAGCATAATCTCTCCTGAAAGACGTAAAAAACCTTTAAAAATAAGTGGAAAAGTTATTGATGATAATCAAGTTAAAATGGCAAGTTTATTTATTGTAATGCAATTTATTTTAATAGCTATTGTGTGGTTTTTATTTATTTTATATGGTTATGCTCCCTTAGATGCATTATTCGATGTAATTTCAGCACAAAGTAATACTGGATTAAGTACAGGAATTATAAGTAATAGCTTACCAGGATTTCTTAAATTAATATTAGTTGTTCAAATGTGGATGGGAAGACTAGAAATAATCCCAGTTTTAGTATTAATTCACAGCATTTATGAAATAATTAGATTTAAACCTAAAACTAAAAAACCAGATAGAATAAAAAAAAAAATAAGAAAAAAGAATAGATTAATAATATTTCAACTATTATTTCTTTAATCAGCAAATTAAATATCTAAAATATCCCACTAATCAGTAAATTCAATTAAATCAATATCTAAAATATCTCTTTCAAGGTTTTTATTGAAAACTTTGAATTTCCCATTTTCAAATTTAAATTTACTATTTTTATTTAAACCAACAGAAGTCCCATCTACAAAATAAACATGAACTTCAGAGAAATTTTCAACTAATTCTTCGACAGATTTTTGATTATGCTCTTCAATCATCCTTAAATCAGCTTCTTCACTCATAAAATAACCTTTTTAAAATGTCAATATAAACTATCAAAAAGTAAAAATAAAATATTAATTAAAAAAACTAAAAAATAAAAAAATAAAATAGATAAAAAAAGTAAAAAAATAATTAAAATTAAAATAATAAAATGATAAATCAATTTACTCTGATTTAATCATTTTAGCTACTTTTTTACCTAATTCATAACAGTCTTCAAGTTCATCTTCAGTTGGAACAAAAATTAAATCAGTTTCTTCTATGACTTCAAAACCAGCAGTTTCTAAATCAGTTTTAATTTTTTTATTTGCTCCACCAGACCAACCTTTAGAACCAAAAGCAATAGCTTTCTTTTTATAAGTTGTTTTATCAAAACTAAGACAATCTAAGTAATACATTACATCTCCAATACC
>JAKSUD010000101.1 GCA_024409185.1 archaeon | reverse complement strand
ATTTCTACTCTTGCACCTTTTGTAATACTAATATTTACATCTTGACGAATTGTACCAATACCTCTTTTTACATTAGTGCTTCTTAAAACCTGACCAATCATATAAGCTACTTCTTTAATTTGGTTAGGGTGATGCATAGAAGGATCAGTTGTAATTTCAGCAAGAGGAATTCCAAGTCTATCAAGTCTGAATTTAGTAAATCCATCTTCACTATCTACTCTTCTTGCAGCATCTTCTTCTAAACCAAGAGATTCAATAGCTACTCTACCATAAGGAGTATCTAAGTACCCATCAGTTGCAGCAAGACCAGTACGTTGGAAACCACCAGTATTACTTCCATCAATAACTTGTTTTCTCATAGTGTGGAATTCATCAACCATTCTCATATTTAAAAGTGAAGCAATTGTAATACAAATATCAAGTGCTTCTCTATTTAAACTGTGAGGTGGTTCATCATCAGTTTCAACTAAACAAGTATGATTATTAAATGATTCATATTTAAAAGTCATATCACGGAGAGATTCTTGAAGTGCAGCTCTATCAATTTGACCTAATTCACTTTGAGTAGGTCTTAAATTTCTTATAATCTCACCATCATAATCTTCATCAGTTAAATCAGTAGGACAAGGACAGAATAATTTAGATTTAGTATTTAATTGTTGGTGAATTTCTAAACCCATCATAAGACCAAGTTCTTCCCAATCTCTTTCAGTTAATTTAGGTGCTTTATTTTCTTTAGCTTTACCTTTTTTGTTTTTTCCTTTTTTAGCCATTTTTACACCTCTAATTTAAGAAATACTCCATTGAAGAACTTTCATTTAATTCTCCAGCAATATTAGTTTGAATAATTTCTTTAACTTCATCAAGTTTATCACTTTGTCCTAAAGCCCATGCTAATTTTACATAAGCAGTTTCAGGAGTCATATCCATACCAGAAATTACACCTGCATCAACAAGTAATCTTCCAGTACTATAAACATTCATATTAACAGTTCCATATAAACATTGAGAAGTCATTACAACAGCAATATTTTCATCTTTAGCTCTTTGTAATGGTTTTACTAAGTAATCAGGAACATGTCCTAAACCAGTTCCTTCAATAAGTAAACCTTTGAAACCTTTATCAATATGATAATCAATTAAATCTTCAGTAATTCCAGGGAATGATTTAATTAAAGCTACTTTAGATTCAACATTATTATTTAATTCAAGTTTATTTTCGCCTCTTTTAGTATAAGGTAAATTAATATTAGCTATTTTAGCATCTTTTAAAGTAGCTATTGGTTTAGAATCAATACTTCTAAAAGTATCTCTTCTACTTGTGTGCATTTTACGTACTTTAGTACCTTTATGTAATGCACAAATACCATCATTTAATGTATCATGCATACAAACTGTAACTTCTGCAATATCAGATTTAGCAGCACCTACAGAGTTGTAAAGGTTTAAAAATGCATCAGTTGAAGGTCTGTCTGAACTTCTTTGAGCCCCTGTAATTACAATAGGAACAGGAGTTTTAAGCATGAAACTTAATGCTGCTGAAGTATAATGCATTGTATCAGTACCATGAGCTATTACAACACCATCAACACCTTCATTAATATCATCAGCAATAGATTCAGCTGCTTTAGCCCAATATTCTGGTTTCATATTTTCTGATAAAATATTATATAATGCTTTAACATCATAATTAGCTAAATCTAAAAGTTCAGGGTTAGCTCTAAGTAAGTCTTCAGCTGTAAAAGCAGGGTGAACAGCACCAGTTTTATAATCAATAATAGAAGATACTGTACCTCCTGTAGATATAATTGAAATATTATCTTTATTTGGGTCTTTTACAATAGGTTCTCCTTCATAACCAATTTTAGGTTTATCTCCTTTTTCAATAAGTTCAATTGTTGCAGATTCAATATTTACTCCAACATTATAACCACTGTCTAATTTAAGTACAATATAACTATCTTTAGCATCTTCGGATCTATCAAGTAAGATTCCTTTATAAGAAATATCTTCTTTGCTTACTTTAACAGAATCTCCAATAGTAATATTAGCATCATCTAAAAAGTTTTTAGAAATCTCTTTATAAGTCATTAAAATCATTCCATAGGATTAAAATCCTTATTTTTTTAATATTAAATTTTTATTAGTAAAATTTATACATTTATATTTATAATTTTTTAAATTAATATAATTTATTGAAAAAATAATTAAATTTAATAGAAAATAACTAAAAAATAATAAAAAATAATTAAAAAAATGAGAGCAAAATTAAAAAAACTAACTAAAAAAATAACATATTAAAAATAGTTGAAAAACGAACAAATAGTCTAAATTAAAGAAAAAATAGTCTAACTAATGAAAAAAAGTACAATAATTAAATTTTACAAACAAAAATAAACAAATCTAAAAATATCTTTAATTACATACGTTTACCGCATTTTTGGCAGAATTTATTATATCTATATTGTTTAGTTCCACAACTTTGACATACAGTAGTTGGTAAATCTTTTCCACATTTCCAACAGTTATATTCCCCATCTGGAATCCAACCACCACATGATGGACAAGCAGGCATAATACCCCTCCATTTACTACAATTATTTAAATTTTTTAAAATATCTTAAATGAATAATTTTCTTATATATTTATATATACATAAAATATTATTTAAGTTTTAATGAAAAATTCTTAAAAATATTATAAAAATTGAGAAAATTTATGTATAATAACTATAAATAAAAAATCATAATAACATACATCCAATACTCAAACTATACTAAAGATATGCATAATAATACCCGATTAATATACCATTTATGCATCCCAATTATATTGATTATTATCAATTTTTACTTCAAGATTACTTATTATCTTTTCTAGAATAAAGTAATATATTACTGAAATTATTATTTCAGCCACTATTAAACCATCTAAAACCGCCCATCTTTTAGTTAATAAACAATTGTAAAATAGATATATAAAAGCAATTTCTAATGAAATTTTAATTATAGTACATATTAATGAGTAAACACTTTTTCCAAAACCATCTAACATTTTTGAAGATACAAATGAAAAAGGTAAAAGACTACAAACTAATATAAATCCTCCAAATAATAGAGTAGTATCCCAATAAGTATGATTATATAAAATAGAATATAATTCTTTATTGAAATAAATATTAGCTATAATTAGACCAATTACTAAAAAAAATAAAAGATAATCCTAATAATTGGTATTGCATTTTATAAGCATATCTACGAATTTCTCTAATTCTCTTAAATTTATTAGCACCATATAAATGCCCAGTTATAATTAATAACCCTCTAGATCCCCCTCTAATAGGAGAAATTACTAAATCTCTTAATTTACTTAAAAATACATAAATTCCAATAGCCCAAGTTCCCGCAGAGGTTATTAACATAAAAACCTAAAAAAGTAAACATAGTTGTATCAATAAAATTAGGAATAGTAACTTTTAATATTTCTTTTAATAATTTAAAACTAGGTTTAAACTTTTTGAAATCAATTTTAATTAAGATACTTTTTTCAATTAAGTAAATTTTCAAAAATAATACTAAAGGAATTAAAGAAGAGATTAATGTTGCATAAGCTAATCCAACAAGTCCAAATTTAAATACAAAAATAAAAATTGGATCCATTACCATATTCAAAGCATTTCCTAAAATAATATATTTAGCAGATCTTTTAGAATCTCCTTCTGATTGTATTGTTTCTGAAAATAATGATGAAAACAAGAAAATAAAAGAACCTATTAATAAAGGAGTTAAATACTGGAAAATATAACTCATATTAGAAGCATTTACACTCATAAGTCTAAAAATATCCTCTAAAAAAGGCAAACATATCAATGGAATAAATATACTTACAACCAAACAAATTATTATTCCATGTAATAATGTGTTTGAAGCACCATCATTATTTTCAGCACCTAAAAATCTAGACATTAAAGAATTAGCTCCTTGACCTATAGAATTCCCTATAGTAAAAATTACTAAAAACAAAGGTGCACATAATCCTACAATTATAAGCATATCTGACCCAAGAAATCCTGCCCAAAAAATATCTACAAAAGCATATATAGCATCAAAAATAGCAAAAATTATTAAAGAAGTACTTATTTTTTTATATGCTTTTCTAGGCATGTTAATTATAAACTCTTCATTAACTTCCATAAAAATAATATAATATTTATCATACATAAATTTTAATTATCTTAGAAATATATAAATAGTTTACAATTATATTA
>JAKSUD010000100.1 GCA_024409185.1 archaeon | reverse complement strand
GGAAGAATGCCAGAAGAGGAGGAAGAGCTTGAAGAAGCCCCAATTGCTGAAGAAGTTTCTTCTAAAGAAGATTTCCTAAATCTATACTGTTAAATAACCTAATTAGGTTATTAACTTAATTATTTTTTAATAGTGATTATTAATTTAATTACTTAAATTATAATTATTTTTTAATAGTGTAAATTTATAGTAAATCTTTTTTGGAGGTAAACATGGGAAGAAGAAGCAATTATGGTAAAAGAAAAAATAAAAAACGCAAAAGAGGAGAGCATAATCAATATTACCAACGTGAAGCTCTTCTTAATAGCAAAATAAAAGAATTTTATAATAAATTCTATAGTCTACACAAGCCACCTCAGGCAAATGAATACCATGAAATGAATCGTCTAAGAATGGAGATTAAAAGATTATTTAATATTCAAGGGAGGGATGTTTGGAATAAGTCTTTTAATAGAAAACACGTATATATTGACCAATTAAACAAATTTAAGCCACTTTACATGAGATGGAAAAGATTAACTGTCTTTGTATTCCTTGAAGAGTTACTCCATATTCCTTCTCACATAGTAGCTTGGATTAAAGATATTGGAGTCAATAAGGTTCCAACAAGGGTGTTTGGAACATAAAATAAAAGGGTTTGGTTTAGCTCTTTTATTTTATTTATTTTTTTATTTTTTATTTTAAATTTAATTAAACCGTATTTTTATATTGGGAGATAAAAATGACACGTTATGAATATATTACTAAAAAATGTGCTTACTGTGGGAGTGAAAGCGAACAAACAATTCTTTTAAGTATGAATGAAACAGGATATCCTACATTAGATTGTAGACCTCAAAGAATGGGTGAAGATCCAATTTATGTAATAATTGATAAATGTCCATATTGTAAATATACTGCATTTGACATTAGTGAAGAAATTCCAGGTTTAGACTCTGAATTACTTAAATCTAAGGAATTTAAGGATATTGTAGAAAAGTTTGAAAAACATGGTGTAGCTGGTAATTACTTAATTTATGCTTATTTGAATGAATCAGTAGAAGATTATAATGCTGCTGCAATTAATTATTTACATGCGGCATGGATTTTTGATGATTCTCGTAATATTCAATATCCATTAAAAGCAAGGCAAAAAGCAGCTTCTAGTTTTTTAAAACTTGAAGATGGAGAATTAAGTGTTACTAATTTATTCCAAACTCTTGATTTATTACGTAGAACTAAGCAATTTGACAAAGCTTTAGAGTTTCTTGAACCTTTAGAAGACGTATTTAATGATAGAGATATTTTCCATGCTCTTGTATTATTCCAAAAGAAATTAATTAAAAATAAAGATTCAGATGAGTATAAAACTAAAGATGCAATGGATTTTGTTACTAATGATAAAGATTAGATAAATTTACTTAATATAAGTAAAGCTAAATAGCTATTATTTCATGCTAAGAATAAGTAAAAACCTAAAAATAATATTTTGGAAGTGATAAATTTATGCGTTTAATTGGGATTTGTTTGATAATTATATTTTTCAGTTATATATTTTTATATAATTGGATTACAGGTGGAAATATGATAAATACAGTTATTGGAATCATGACATTAAGTGTGATGTCTTCATTCTTTTTATCTTAATTTAGGGTAAATTGAAGTATTCAAGTTAAAAATAATTAAGTGAAAAAACGATACCTTTATATACTAAAGTTAACTTATAATATATAAGCGGAGGTAAAGTGGGTCGTTACAACTCACAAAATTATTTTTATAGAACTTTTTAAGTTCTAATGTAACTTGTATTAAGAATTTTTCAATAATCATATAAAAAGATGAATGTTGTGTTCTAATCCATAAAAATAAGTAGCTGAGCTACTTTTCATATTTTAATATTTCAGATTGACTAGTCTATTTCAGCGTCAATTTTGTAATCTTATATAAAAATAAGCTTAGTAAATTAAGTATTCTTATAAATTAAGTTTACTAAATTAAGTATTCTTATAAATTAAGTTTACTAAATTAAGTATTCTTATATATTAAGTTTATTAAGCAAGGTAATCTTGTATAAGATCTGATTTTTTACGAATTAAAATAGAAATTATTAAATTGTAGTTTAATTATCTGATTAAATTTAATTAGCTATTAAACTGTGTATATAGTAGTTGAATTTTAATTTAAGTATATTTGTATAACATGATTGAAGCAAAAGAAAATATTACATATAAAGCAGCAAAACAGTTAAAATCTTTAAAAGCTGAAAATGCTATTGAAAAGTCTTTAAATAATGAAGTTCTTCATCAAAACTCTATGAATATAGAGACTATTCAATTCAAATCTTTAAATAATATTGAAGCTATTCACCAAACTTCTTTAAATAGAAGAAAAAATACTAAAAATCAGCAAAAAGCTGAAAAGAAATTAGTATGTCCTGAATGTGGGTCTACAAATTTTACAAAAGATTTTAATACTTATGAACTTCTTTGTGAATGTGGTTGTGTAGTTGATGAGGATATCATTGATTTAGGTCCTGAATGGAATAATTATGAGAATAGTCAAAAGGATAATTCCAGAGTAGGGAAACCTAAATTAATAGGAATTCATGACGGAGGATTATCTACTGATATTTCCAAAAGTAATAAGGGAATTTCAGCTGGCAATATTGCACAAATTAAACGTATGCGTAAATGGCAAAAAAGAAGCCGTATTCATGGTAATAAAGAACGCCATTTAGCTACTGCATTTTCAAGACTTGCTCTTATTGGTTCTCAACTTGATTTAACCCATTCTTTAAGAGAATCTTCAGCAAAGTATTATCGTCAAGCTTTAGATTTAGGTCTTATCCATGGAAGGTCTATTGATGCAATTCTTGCAAGTTGTATTTATATTTCTTGTAAAAGTGCTAATTTATCCCGTACTTATGATGAAATTTCTAAAGTATCTAATGTTAAATCTAAAACTATTGCAAGATATGAGAAATTACTTGTACGTGAGTTAAATATTAAGTTTAAACCTACATCTCCTGGGGAATATGTTCCTCGTTTTGTAAGTAATTTAAGCTTATCTAAAGATGTTGAAGCTAAATCTTTAGAAATCTTAGATGAAATCAAAAATAAAGGAGTTTCAGGTAAACCTTCTGCATTAGCTGCTGGATCTATTTATCTTGCTTGTAAGATTTTGTCTGTAAAAATCTCACAAGAAACTATTGCAAAAACTACTGGTATTTCTCCAGTTACAATTCGTAAAAGATACAAATTAATTAATGAAGTTATTAATTAATTATCTTTTATTTTATTAAATTTAAATAGAAATAGCTAATAAGTATTCTTTTATTTTATTAAATTAAAATAGAAATAGATAATAAATAGGTTAATATAAAATATTATTAAAGAGTTTTTGGGAGTAAAACATGATTGAACACCACATTAAAATAGCTGAAATGTTAAAAGAAAGACTTGAAGCTAAAGAATCAAAAGAAGCTGAATCTGTTATAGAACCAGTAGAAACTGTTAAATTAGAGGATATTGCTGAAGAAGATTTTAGCTTTAAAACTGCAGATAAAAGTGAATTTAAATTTATTGATGAAGATTATTAAAAGATTAAAAAGAGGTATTTTATGGAACAATTAACAATTAACTGGTCTGAAAAAGTATTAGAAATGAATGCTAAAATTAGAGAAGAAATGGAAATGGAAAATGATAGTAAAATTGATAATATTGTTGTTTCTATTCAAACTGTAGGTAGTGAACCTTTAGTTCCTGCAGTTATTAAAAGTGAAAATGACATCTTTTTAGATGTTTATGTCTTAGGTGGAATGTCTTCTAATCAACTTACTCCAATTGCTATTTTAAAAAAGGATATTCAAAGTATTGGAATTATTGGTGGAGTTGATCTTGAAGAAGATGCTGAATTAAGTATGAAAAAAATGGGTGAAGATGAAGATACTCCTAAAGGTTTATACTTCTAAATAATCATATTCATTAAATAATATTTTATAATATAGCTAATTAATTAATGGAGGTAAAACTATGGCAGATGCATGTCCATTTTGTGGTAGTCAAGATTTCGATGATGATGGAAATTTTGGATATATTTGTTGCTGTTGTGGGGCTCACTTTAGTTGTCCAGATTTTGTAGATGATGATTGGTAAATAGTACATATTACTTATTGATATTAAATTTATTAAAGGTGAAATAATGTCAGATGAATGTTGTCTTAATTGTAGTTATTGGGAAGAAACTCGTTTTGATGGAATGGTTTGTGCAAGAGGTTATGGTCATACTGCTCCTGATTATTGCTGTG
>JAKSUD010000010.1 GCA_024409185.1 archaeon | reverse complement strand
TTTCTATTTCATTATTAGTCACTAAATCACACCATAGTAATTTTTTGATAATTTTATAATCATAATTGGAATATTATTTTATGTATAATATTACCTACTTAATCATAAACCATATTAGTATATATTTATATTTTTTAATTTATATAAGAGTTTTTAATTTTATAATTAGTGTTCTGTAAAAATTCTAAGATATAAGAGTTTTTAATTTTATAATTAGTGTTCTGTAAAAATTCTAAATATAATCGTTTTTAATTGAAACAATTCATCTTACTTTTTTCAATATTGGTTTTTCAATTATAAACCAACTGAACAGTGCAAATGCTGTAGTTAAAATCCAAACAGAAATAATATATTCACATATGTTGACATTTAGGCTATTGTAACTGATAAAAATTGCAATGAGACATTGCACTGGCCAAGCATAGATGTATGTTCCATATATGTTGTTTTCCTTAATGAATTTCGGGGACTTAACAATAACTGAAAGCACAAGAAGAATGTATGTCATTGGAATGGCAATGAATATTCCAGCTACATTTCTTGAAAGACATGCCATGCACAGTGCACAGTAAATCAAGGCAGGTACAAACAATTTGTATGAAAACTTAAGTTTGTCCTTAATCAGATAGATAAATCCTCCTCCGAAAAACATTGAAGCCAAATACAATCCAAGTCCAAAGTAGGTTAAAGCCTTACCTTTACCTTCAGGCATCATAACATATGCAGCACCAAGAATTAGGTAAATAGCGAAAACCAATTTTGGATAATGCTCTTTTCGGATTTTGGATTTCATCAAAATTGCCATGACGATGGCTATTGCAATGTAGCATCCAAACTCAAATATCAATGTCCATGATGAAACGTTCCAGTTATCTGCAGGAATACTTTGAAGAAGAGTACAAATATTGTTTTCAAATAGGTTTAATGGAAGTGCATATATGAAAAACTTGATTGGTGAGGGATTCAAATTCAGATAAGAGACTAAATCAAATGTTCCATTATTTAATATTGTATATGTCAATGGAGCAAATAATATTACAATCAATAAAATGCAAACAAGATATGCAGGGTATATACGTGCTAAACGCTTTTTAAGAAAGGTCTTGAAATCGTTCTTGATTGTTGAAGCGGTAATTAAATATCCTGAGACATAAAAAAAGAAGGGTACTGCAAATGACATAAGTACATTCAATGAATTAGGCATATAACTAGTTATATTTGCCTCGAATAGGATGAATGAATGTCTAATCAATACGAATGCCGCAAATATTAATCTGAATAGATTCAATGAATTGTCCCGATTGTTTAATTCAAGAAACTTAATTAAAATCACCAATTATTTATTTAATAAAATAAATTTAATTTGTAAAATTTATTAAAATGATAAAAAATAATAAAAAAAGTAAGGAAATTTAATTAATATTTTAAAATATTAATTAATTCTAATTAATTAACTAATTAATTATTTTTCCTGTAGTTAATTGTTTGTTTTCATTGGTTTTATTATAATCAGTGTTTTCTCCACTCTTTTTACTTAAAGCTTGTTTTACAACACCGAAAATAGTTTTTACAAGAATCATACCATCTTGTCTTGCTTGTTTAATAAGATAACCTGGTCTTAAGTAGAAACCAATAAATGCTTTAGCTTGGATTTTTCTTAATTCTTTTTTAGAACAATCTACAGTATCCATAATTGGTTCAATAAGAGTGAATTTAGACCAATCTTTAATTTTAACAAGATTTTTTTCAAAAGATTCCTTATAGAATCTTGTTCCAGGATATGGAGTAGCTAAACTAAATACAGCATAACTTGGTTTTAATTTTTTAACAAATTTAATTGTCTTTTTCATATTTGCTTTTGTATCATCAGGCATTCCAAGTACACATGATGCAATAGTTCTTATTCCAATTTTTCTTGAAATATCAAAAGCATTAATTGTTTTTTCAATTGTGATGTTTTTATTCATCTTGTCAAGCATTTGTTGATCTGCTGATTCAACACCAAAGTAAAGAGTCATACAACCAGCATCTTTCATAGTTTCAAGTAAATCTTCATCAATACTATCTACTCTTGCAGTACAACCCCACCAGAAAACAAGGTTTCTCTTTTTAATTTCTGCACAGAAATCTTCAACATATCTTTTACTTATTGTAAATGTATCATCCATAAATGCTATGGTATCGATATGTTTAAAATCATTCAAGAGATGTTCTATTTCATCTACAACATTCTCTACACTTCTACGTCTTGCTTTTTTACCATGTAATGCTGCAGAAGAACAGAATGAACATTGCATTGGACATCCTCTTGATGTAATCATAGTAGCAATATTTGTTGAAATATTAAGTAACTTGTATTTGTTCATAGGGAAAAGATGATATGCTGGGAAAGGCAATTCATCTAAGTTTTCAATTACAGGACGGTCTGGAGTAACCACTAATTCATTATTTTCATCTTTATAAGCAAGTCCTTGAACTTGTGATAAATCTCCATCATTTTCTAAAGTCTGAACAAGTTCTAACATTGTGTATTCACCTTCGCCACGAACAACAATGTCTACATTATCTTCTTCAAGTACTTCTGCATAGTTAAATGTTGGATGATATCCTCCAAGCACGATTTTTGCATCTGGAAGTGCATTTCTAACTGCATCTGCAGAGTCAAGAGCTACTCCGATTGTAGGTGTAAGTGCTGTAATAGCTACTACATCAGAACCTCTCTTTTTCATTTCTTTTTCAATATCTTTATATCCCATATCAAGAGCTGAAGCATCAAGGATATCAACATCAATACCATTTTTTTCTAATACTACTGCCATATATCCAATTCCAAGAGAAGGAGCTACAACTCCTAAAAATTTGTATTTTGAATTAGTTTTTAATGGATTTAAAAAAGTTACTTTCATCATATCTCCCCAAATATAATGTATTTATAATATTATTTAATTTTATATAATTTATATTATAATAGTTTAATTATAAGTTTTAATATTTAATAAATGTTGTTTTTTATAAGTTTTTTTATAAGGTTTATAATAATTTTCTAATGTAATAATCTTTATATATTATGCACTACTAAATTTTCTTATATAACTAACATTTTTGTTAAATATAATTAAAATTTAAAGATTATTCTTTAAAAATTATTATAAATTTAAAAATATTATAAATGGAGGAATTTATTTGGCATTTAAAGACCTTATTAAATTTAATAAAGATAATTTAACAACTTTTATTTTTGTAGGTGGAAAAGGAGGTGTAGGTAAAACTTCTATATCCTCAGCTACTGCTTTATGGTTGGCTAAACAAGGTAAAAAAACATTAATCGTTTCTACTGACCCTGCACATTCATTATCTGATTCATTAGAAGTTCCTATTGGACATTATCCAGTTCAAATTAATGAAAATTTAATGGCTCTTGAGATAGATCCTGATGTAGCAATGGCAGAAAAACAAAGAGCATTAGAACAACAAAAAGCATCTGCTACTGCAGATAGATTAATGGGTCTTGATATGTTAGGTGAAGGTATGGATTTAGCTTCCATGTCTCCTGGTGCTGATGAAACTGCTGCTTTTGAAGTTTTCATGAGTGTTATGACTGATAATATTTATGATGTTGTTGTATTTGATACTGCACCAACTGGCCACACTCTTAGATTACTTTCATTCCCAGATGTTATGGACTCTTGGGTTGGTAAATTAATGAAAATTAAATCTAAACTTGCAGCACTTAAAAATCTTATTCCTTTCTTAAATGATGATGGAACTACAAGTGAAGAATTAGAAGAAACTAAAAGAAAAATTAATGAAGCAAGAGCTGTTTTATCTGACCCTGAAAGAACTACTTTTAAAATGGTTGTTATTCCTGAAGAAATGTCTATTTATGAGTCAGAAAGAGCTATTGAAGCTTTAAATAAATATGATATTACTACTGATGGAATTATTGTAAATCAAGTAATGCCTGATATTTCAGATTGTGATTTCTGTCATTCAAGATATAAATTACAACAAAGAAGACTTGCATTAATTAATCAAAAATTCCCTAATCAAGTTGTAGCTCAAGTACCTTTATTTAAAGATGAAGTTAAAGGTCAAGATAAGTTACTTAAATTAGCTGGAATTTTATATGATAATAATGAAAATGATGAAATAGAAGCAAGTGTTATTCAATTATAACATTTCTATTTTTTATTTTTTCTTTTTTACTAGCTATTTTACTATTTTTTTTATTTTCTACAATTTTTAAAGATTTTTCTTTATTTATCTTATTTTACAGACACAGTATTTACAAGTATAATACTCTTCTGCTTTTTCTTTTAAAGGTTTTTTAACATCACAATAATATTTTGTTTTTCCATTTTCTTCTACTATTTCAACAGTATTATTTTTACCAAAGTCCATTCCTACAGGATGTAATGGTTTTTTAGCTATTAAACTTAAGTATAAACATATTGATTCTATGAATTTTTTAAAGGAGTCATCACTTTCAGGAGAAGATTCTTTAAAGAACAATTCAATCTCATTTTTCATACTTTCAACCATATTTTCAGATATTTCAAAATCATCTTTATCATCGATTTCTTTATTTAAAATCTCTTCATAATTAATTAAATTGTAAGTAGAAACTTGTTTAGATATTGGATTTATATCTTCTTTTTTTAGGCTTTCTTTTAGGATATTAATATCATAATTTGATACATTTTCTTTGATTTCATTTAATAACTCACTTGCTTTCATATTTCCACCAGAAACAGTTATAAATTTTAGAATTTATTTAAAAATTAATAATTATTTAAATTTATATTTTCATTATTTAAAATATTTAGTTCAATCTTTAAAATAATTTATTTAAATTTTATTTAAAATAATTTATTTAAAATATTTATTATAATGTTTAAGTTGATTTTATGTTAGTTAATGCAGATTTACATGTTCATAGTTGTTTTTCAATGGCTACTTCTAAAGACATGGTAATAAACAATATGGCTCCAAAAGCTCGTGAAAAGGGTTTACAATTAGTTGGTACAGGAGATGGATTCCACCCTAAATGGTTAGATATTATTGAAGAAAGCACTGAATATAAAGGGGATGGAATTTATTCAAATGAAGATATTGATTTTGTCATAACTACAGAAGTTGAGGGTAAAAATAAAATTCATCATTTAATTATGATTCCAACTATTGAAATAGCTCGTGAACTTTCAGATAAATTAGTTTCTAAAAATAAATATAGTGATGGAAGACCACGTTCTCCTATGAATGGTGCTGAAATCTTAGAAATGGTTCGTGAATATGATTGTATGATTGGACCAGCTCATGCTTTTACACCTTGGACTGGAATGTATAAATCATTTGATAGTATTTATGATTGTTATGAGAAAAAGGTAGATTTTGTTGAGTTAGGTTTATCTGCAGATACTGATATGGCAGATACTGTTAAAGAATTAGCTGATTTTCCATTTTTAACTAATTCTGATGCTCATTCTCCATGGCCACATAGATTAGGTAGAGAATTTAATCAGATTGAAATGGAAGATATTAGCTATTCATCACTTAAAAAAGCATTTAAACATAAGACAATTAAAGCTAATTATGGTTTACTTCCTAACTTAGGTAAGTATCATATGACTGCATGTACTAAATGTTTTAAATTAATTGATCCAGAAATAGCTAAAGATAGAAAAATGAAATGTAGTTGTGGAGGAAGAATTAAAAAAGGAGTTGACTTTAGAATCAGTGAAATAGCTGATTATGCTAAACCTAAACATCCAGATCATAGACCTCCATATATTCATTTAATGCCTCTTGCTGAGATTATTAGTATGGCTTATGATAAAGGTGTAACTACAAAAAAAGTTCAAGGTAAATGGCAAAGTCTTATTGATGCTTTTGGTCCTGAAATTGAAGTTTTATTAAATACTCCACTTGATGAAATAGCTAAAATTGATGATGAGATTCCTCAAGCTATTTCTGCATTTAGGAATAAAACTATTAATGTAGTTCCTGGTGGTGGAGGTAAATATGGAGAAATTTCTTTTAATAAAAAACTTCCAGAACGTGAAGTTGAATCAAAACCAAAAGTTACATTAGATGACTTTTAAATTTATTTTTTTAATTTTAATTCAATTGTAATAGCTATTAATTAGCTATTTATTTTTTCTATTTTTTATTATAATTCTTATTTTTTAAAAAATTTTTAATTATTTTTCAAAAAACTATAGTTAATTTAATTTTAAAAAAAGTTGTTTAAACAGGCTTGGCGGGATTTGAACCCGCGATCTTTAGATTAGGAGTCTAACGCCTTATCCAACTGGGCTACAAGCCTAGTACTGACTAATAAAAATGAAAATTATTAGAAAATTATTAAAAAAAGTAAGTTAAAGCGGACCCGCCGGGATTTGAACCCGGGACCTTCGGATTAGAAGTCCGACGCCCTGTCCAGCTAGGCTACGGGCCCCACACTAACATGATATATCTTTCTATGTTTTTTATTATATATAAAATTATTGGTATAATCTCAGTTTATATAATTGCATTCAAATTTAAAAAATTTTAAAAAAAATAAAAGAAAGAGAATAAAATTATCCTCTTCCTAAAACTGCACCAGTTTTAGCATCAATTACAATACAATCCACTTGATTACCATCTGCGTCGTAAACGTAACAGTAATAAGAACCTCCACTAAGACTTGCAGTTTTAACAGAGCATCCTGGTTGTTCTACACAACTTGATGCAATACCCATTGCTTTACTTTTTGAAATATAATTAGGAGTAGGTTTAGGGTTAGGTTTTGGATGGACGTTACCTCCTCCAGAACCACTTCCTGATCCACTACTTTCAACACTAGTTCCTATATCTCCAGTAGTATTACCTACACCGTTATCTCCAAGGCCTCCATCATCACCAGAATCTGGAGTTATTCCTTCAAGATCAGTGAATACATTATCATCATTAGTTAAACTGTAAGCTGTAACACCAGCTGCAATACATAATACAATAATTATAGAAATTATGATATTTGAGTTATCCAATTGGTTCACCTCACTTTATTTCTTTTTCATTTTTACAAAATATTTTAATTTATCAAAATTTATTTTAATAAATTAACTAATTTATAAAAATTATCTTAAAAAGGGGTCGTTAGATAATTTTGATAAAATTATATAATAATGGTTTTATTTTTAACTTATTTATATTTATTGATATTATTTTCTAATTAGTTTTAAAATTAGTTTTAAAATTAATTTATTATAATCTTTTAATTCTCTTTTTATGCTCTCTTTTTGTAATAATTTCTATCGTTTATTTTTATAATATATAAATTTTTTGTTTTGATTTTTAAAACATAGTTTATAAATAATTAATTATATAATATAGTATGTTAGTTTCTAACTTTTAATTAAAATAAGAGGTGACACATTTGAGCGATAGAAAAGTTATATCCCCAACATCTCGTCAAGAAGGACATGCAGAACTTGTCATGGAAATTGATGATGAAGGGATAGTTACCAAAGGAAGATACTTCAGTATCACTCCTGTCAGAGGCTTAGAGAAAATGGTTACTGGTAAAGCACCGGAAACTGCACCGGTACTTTGTCAAAGAATTTGTGGAGTATGTCCAGTACCTCACACATTAGCATCTGTTGAAGCAATGGATGACTCTTTAGGAATCGAAATTCCTAGAGCAGCAGAATTAATGAGAGAATTAATTATCTCTGCATCCAACTTAAACAGTCACGCTATTCACCATTTCTTAATAGCAACAGATTTTGTACCTGATGAACTCTTCAAAACTGCTGTAAACAGTGTTGAAACCATCAGAAAAAACGCACAATACGTAGTAGATATGTGTGCTGGTGAAGGTATTCACCCATCCGATATCAGAATCGGTGGTGTAGCAAACAACTTATCTGAACTTGCAAGAAGAAAATTATACGCAAGACTCTCTGCTTTAGTACCTGTTGTAGACAACCACATTGAATTAATCTGCAATTTAGTTGCTGACGGTGCTTTAGTCAAAGATGTCGATGGAACTTTATTAAGCGATGAACGTGAAGTAATCCCTAAAGGTTTAGGTGCTATTGACGCTCCTGTATTCGCAAGTGACCGTATTTACGGTAAAAGAGACTTCTTCGACCTTGATAGATTTACTGAAATCGTCCCTGAAGCTTGGTATGATGATCCTGAAATCGGTAAAAGATGTTGTACTTCCGTACCATTATACGACGGTTTAGCTGTCGAAACCGGACCAAGAGCAAGAGCTGACGCATTCTTTAACTACAAAGAAAAAGGTGTTGTTGCTCAACACGTAGCAAGAGCTAGAGAAATGAGAATGTACTTATCCAGAGCTATTGCTATCTTAGATGAGTTAGACACTTCTGCAGCAACTCTCGCAGATTTCGACCCAAGAGGTACCGGTAAATTAGGTATTGGTGTAATCGAAGCACCAAGAGGAACCGATATTCACATGGCACAAGTAAAAGATGGTAAAACCCAATTCTACAGTGCTTTAGTACCAACTACTTGGAACATCCCAACTATGGGACCTGCAACTGAAGGCTTCCACTACAAATGGGGAGCTCATGTTATCAGAGCATACGACCCATGTTTATCCTGTGCAACTCACGTAATGGTAGTTGACGATGAAGATAAAGTGTCGTAAAAGATGAAATGGTGAGAATTTAATTTTATTAAATTTTAGAGGAATATCATGCCTTATCAAGCAGACATATTAGTTGTTGGGTGCGGAAACATTTTATTTAAAGATGATGGATTCGGACCTGCTGTTATAAAAGCATTTCATTATTACTTAGAAAATGGTTCTATTAACAGGGAAGACATTTCTGGTGAATACCAAGATATCTTCACTGATGATATGATTAAAGCATTAAATGAAGTATTTGATAATGCAGATTTATCTGAAGATAAAGATGTAGAATTCATTGATGCTGGAACTGGTTCAACTCACTTTATTTTTTCACTTCCTGATGAGAATTGGAAAAAAGTTATTGTAGTTGATGTTGTTGAATATAATGCGGAACCTGGTACTATGAAGTTGTTCTCTCCATATGATATGCCTAAAGGTAAATATGAGAACGCTCATACATGGCCTGTTGAAGAACCACTTCATGATCTCGTAGATATGGGAATTGAAGTTGTTATTGTAGGTTGTAAACCAGGAGAAATACCAATGCCTGATGTGGCGATGGGCTTAAGTAAGCCTGTTGAAAATGCTGTTCCTGAAGCCGTTGAGATGATTTTAAAAGAAATTTATTAGGGGTTTAGCAAATGTTTGAAGGATTTATTAAAAAACTCAAAAAGTTTTTAGGACTTGGAGCTAAACCAGACGCAGATGATAAAGACGCTGAAACTAAAAAACTTAAAGCTCAAGCTAAAAAAGATGTTGAAGCTCAATCCAAACCTGCTGAAGAAGCTAAAAAATTAGCAGATGCTGAAAAAGCTAAAGCAGCTAAAGGAAAATCATCTGAGCCAAAAAATGATGAATCTTCAATAGAGGAGGCTGAAAAAGTGGCTGACAAACCAAAAATAGGATATATTCACATGAGTGGGTGTACTGGTGACGGAATGTCCTTAACTGAAAACTATGACATCCTCGCAGACTTACTCGCTGATATGGTGGACATCGTTTACGGAACTACCTTAGTCGACTTATGGGAAATGCCAGAAATGGATCTCGCATTAGTTGAAGGATCTGTCTGTTTACAAGATGAACACAGTGTAAAAGAACTTTTAGAAGTAAGAGAAAAAGCTGGATTAGTATGTGCATTTGGATCTTGTGCAATGACTGGTTGTTTCACTCGTTACGCACGTGGTGGACAATTAGCTCAACCTAAACATGAATCATTTGTACCTATCGCTGATTTAATTAAAGTTGATGTAGCTCTCCCAGGTTGTCCTACATCTCCTGAAATTATTGCAAAAACTGTTGTTGCATTAATTGGTGGAGACATGGACTACTTAGCACCTATGTTAAACTTAGCATCCTGCAGTTTAGCATGTGGTTGTGACTTACAAACCAACATTGTTAACAAAGCATTATGTACTGGTTGTGGAACTTGTGTAATGGCTTGTCCTACCAGAGCTCTTGAAATGGTTGAAGGTAGACCTTCCTGTAACAAAGACAGATGTATTAAATGTGGATCTTGTTACACTCACTGTCCAAGAGCTTGGTTCCCAGAAGAGCAAATCAAAAAAGACTTAGGATTATAGGAGGATATTAAAATGGCATTCGGTACTTATAAAGAAGTAGTATCTGCAAGAGCTACTGACAAAGCAATCCAAAAAGTCGCACAAGATGGTGGAATCGTTACAGCTTTATTAACTTACGCATTAGAAGAAAACATTATTGAAGGTGCAGTAGTAGCTGGAAACACTGAAGACGCATGGAAACCAGAACCAACTATTGCAATGACTGCTGATGAAATTATTGCAGCAGCTGGTACTAAATACACCTTCTCTCCTAACTTACTTGCATTTAAAACAGCTGTAAGACAATACGGAATTGAAAAATTAGGAACTGTAGGAACTCCTTGTCAAGTACAAGGTATCAGAAAAATGCAATCCTACCCATTCGCTACCAGATTCTTAGCTGACAAAATCAGCTTATTAATCGGTATCTTCTGTATGGAAAACTTCCCAAGAGCTTCCTTACAAACTTTCATTGAAGGTAAATTAGACTCTCAGTTTGATCTTACCGAAAAAATGGATATTGGTAAAGGAAAATTCTGGATTGAAACTCCTGAAGGAACTAAAGGACTTGCATTAAAAGAAACCCACGGATACGAACAAGCTGGATGTAACATCTGTCAAGACTATGTTGCAGAATTAGCTGATGTATCTACTGGATCTGTAGGTTCCCCAGACGGATGGTCCACTGTTTTCTCCAGAACTGATGCTGGTGCAGACATCTTCACCGCTGCAGTTGAAGCTGGAGTTATCGAAACTAAAGCAATGGACGATGTAAAACCTGGATTAGGCTTATTAGAAAAACTCGAAAACGGTAAGAAATCCAAAGGTAAAGACGAATGTGCTAGAAGAGCTGAAATGGGTCTTCCAACCCCTTGGTAAGCTCACTAGATGTCTTTAAAGGAAAATAGCTTTTTAGCTATTTTTCTTTTTTACATTTTTAATTAATTCTATTTTTTAAAAAACTATTTTCAACGATTTTACACTATTTTTAACAATTTTAGATTATAGTTTTTAGTTTTATAATAAACGAACTTTTTAAAATAAGGCTCTTTTTTTAGAGAAATAATTTAATTTAAAGAATAAATAAAATAAAAAAAGATTTGAGGTTAAATCCTCAAAATAAAAATTTTATAAAATAATAAATTTTAAAATAAAAAAATTATAAAGTGGTGATTTGAGAACCATCACTTTCAACAAGTACAGTATGTTCTTTTTGAGATACCCAAGCACCACTTCTTTCTTTAAGTGCAGCATATGGATAAATTGCCATTGCATCACCTAATTGTTTAAGTGAGCTATTTAATCTGTGTTCATTAAATTCTTGGGTTAACCATCGTCCTGAAAATGGAAGATATTTGTAATTTTTCTCAATATGATTTAAAACTCTTTGAGTTTGTTTCATTCTAAATGGTCTTTTTTTCATAAATGAATAAATATAATGTGCATTTGGTACATCATTTACCCATCCTTCACCATTAGTTGCAAAAGGTTCAATAGCTAATGCTTGACCTTCTTCAAG
>JAKSUD010000001.1 GCA_024409185.1 archaeon | reverse complement strand
TATAATTAGAAAAAATGGAAATACTTTTATTGTTATTGGAAGTTTATGGAAAAATTTGGAAGTAAATCTTAACAGTAAAAATCGTAATTTTTACAGATTTTTATTAGATGTTGGTCTTGGTGAGAAAAATAGTTTAGGCTTTGGCATGCTGAATGATAGGCGGTGAAACTCTTGTTAAATTCATTATATGAAATAGGTAAATTATGGTTTGACAAAGAAAATCTAGATAAAATAGATGTTCTTTTAGATGCAAAAAAACTTAAAATTACTGAAAAAGTTATCTTAGTTGAATTAAATCAAATTAATGAAAGCTTTGAATTTAATAGAGTATTCCTTAAAGACTATGATCCTCAAGATAATCTTAAATATTTATACAAATCTGGATCTTCAAGAGGAACAGATATTACTCCATCTTGTTTAATTACTGAACCTGGAAAATCTTTTGAAAATAAATTTTTCAAATGGTTTGAACAAAACAATGAGAATGATTTTTTAAAATCTATTTTTGAATGTTTGTCTAATAATAAAGACAAAATTTATCAAGATATATTTAATCTTTTTAATGATTTAGATAATAAAGTTAATAAAAATGTTATTTTAACTTTATTAATTAATAAAGGGGGCAAACCTTATTATGTTGGAAATTTTGATGTTTTTAAAGAAATTTTAATCGCAAAAGTTTCTGAGAAATATTATAAATTTGGTTCAAAGAAAATTAAAGGAAATGGTGTTTGTTTCTTATGTGATGAAGAAAAAGAAGTTTATGGTCTTGTTTCTAATTCAATAGGTTTTAAATTTTCAACTCCTGATAAGAAAGGTAATGTTTCAGAATTAAATATTCAAAATCAATGGAAACAATTACCAATTTGTGGAGATTGTGCATTATATTTCGAAGCTGGGAAGAAATTTGTTGAAAAATTCTTATCTTTTAAAGAGTTTGGATTAAATTATTATGTAATACCTAATTTTTTATTTGATTCTGTAGAAGGATTTGATAAATTAGATAGAAGAATTAGACTTTTTGAAGATAAAAAACATTATTCTGATATGGTTACTGATGAATCTAAATTTAAAGAAATATTTGATGATTTAAATGATATTTTAGAATTTAAATTCATGTTCTATAAGACATCTAATAGTGCTTTTGATATTTTAGCTTATATTGAGAGTGTTTTACCTTCATGGATGCACAAAATATTTGAAAATCAAAGATTAGTATTAGATAACCCAATATTTTCTGAAGATTTTTTAAAAACAGTTTTATCTAAAGATGCTAGTGGTAATTTAATTTCTGTTGTAAATAATAATCAGAAATTTTCTCCAGTTACTGAAGATAATTGGTATCTTGGATTTTTAAATAATTTCTTTAGGAGTTATTCATTTAAATATTATTTAGAAGTTGTTGGTTCTGTGATTAGTGAAAAACATTTAGATTTTGATTTTTTACTATCTAGATTTATGGATGAAATAAGAGCAAATTGGCATAATCAAAGCAATTATGTAGTTAGATTAAACACTTTGAAATCTTTAGCTTTGATTTTATTATTCAATCACTTAAAATTATTTAGAGAGGATAAAAGTATGGATATAAAAAGTACTGAATTAAGTGAAGATATCATTTTTGGTATTTTGGATGCTCCTGATAAAAAAGCTACTTTTTTATTAGGTGTACTTACAAGAAGATTAACTTATGTTCAATATAATGAATTAGGTTCTTCTCCATTTGTTAATAGATTATGGGGTTTATCATTGGATAAAAAGAAAATTCAAAAACTTTACCCTATGGTTTTAAATAAATTACAAGAATATAAAAGAGGACATGTACATGTAGATCTTCAAGAGCAAATTTCAATTAATTTAATTAATACTGAAAATAATTGGGATTTAACTCGTGACGAAACAAGTTATTACTTTGTTTTAGGTTATACTCTTGCATTTGCAATAGATAAGAATGATGAAGTAGAAGAAAAATGATGAAGAATAAATGTATCATGGTGATAATATGAAACGTTCTGAAATTTTATTTTTATATGATATAAGTGATGCTAATCCTAATGGTGATCCATTAGATGCTAATAAACCAAGATTAGATGAAGAAACTGAAATCAACATTGTTACTGATGTTAGATTAAAAAGAACTATTCGTGACTATTTAAAAGATTTCAAAGGTGAAGAAATATTTATTAGAGAAGTGCGTGATGATGAAGGTAAACTTCAAGATGCTAAACAAAGAGCATTAGATTACAGGACCTCTCAAGAATATGAATCTATTGAAGCTGCAAAAGAAGAACTCAGAAATAATATTACTGATAAGTGTGTTGATGTAAGATTATTCGGTGCAACAATTCCTTTAGAAATTAAACCAAAAGACAAAACTAAAAATGAAAAAGGTTCTGTTACTTTAACTGGCCCTGTTCAATTTAGAATGGGAAGATCATTACATAAAGTAGAAATTCAATACATTAAAGGTGCTGGTGCTTTTGCATCTACCGAAGGTAAAGACCAAAAAACCTTTAGAGAAGAATACATTTTACCTTACTCTTTAATTGCATTCTATGGAATTATTAATGAAAATGCTGCTAAAGACACTAAAATGACTGAAGAGGATATTTCTATATTAATGGATGGTATTTGGAATGGTACTAAAAACTTAATTTCACGTTCTAAATTTGGTCAAGTTCCAAGATTATTATTACAAGTAGAATACTCAGACAAAAACTACTTTATTGGAGATCTAAACAATAAAATCAGTATTTATCATGAACTTGAAGATAAACAATTAAGATCAATTAAAGAGTCTAAATTAAATGTTGCAACTCTTTTAGATAACTTTAAACACGATGAAGATAAAATATCTAAAATTTATTATAAATTTGATAAAGAATTATCTTTTGAAGGATTCGAATCATCTGAGGATTTCTTAAATGAAATTGAAAACATGGGGATTAATATTTCAGAAATTAAATTTTGAGGTTGTTTATTATGAATGAAAAGCTTTTAGCTTTTGATATTTGGGGAGAATATGGTTATTTTAGAAGAGGTTATACTGCTACTTCTACAGTATCCTATCCTTTTCCAAGCAGAACAACAATTGCAGGTTTAGTTTCTAGTATTCTTGGTTTAGAAAGAGATTCTTATCATGATATTTTTAGTAAAGAAAACAGTAAAATTGGCGTTAATATTTTAAATCCTATAAAAAAATCAAGATTTAATTTAAATTATATTAATACTAAATTCGGATTTTTTTTATGTGATATTAATCCAAAACAAGGTTTACGAACTCAAGTTCAAGCAGAGTTTTTAAAAGACCCTAAATTTAGAATTTATGTATCTTTAAATGATTCTAATTTGATGGGTTCTTTACTTGAATTAATTAGTAATCATAAATCAGTATACACTCCTTATTTTGGCATTTCTGAATGTTTAACAGACTTTAAACTAGTTGAGGATGGTTTTTTAGATGTTGAGAAAAAAATAGGGGAAAATGTTGATATTGATTCTGTTATTTTGAAAAATGAGTCTAATATTATTATTGAATCTAATAAAAAATATGGTTCTATTAAATCTCCAGGATTTATGAATTCTGAGAGAGTTGTTAATGAATATTTAGAATATTATTTTGAAGAAAGAGGAAACTCAATTAAAATAGATAAAGGAGAATATTATAGAATAGGGGATGACAATGTCATCTTATTCTAATTTACATTCTCACCCTACTAAGAAACTAGAAAACCATTTGTTTAATGTTGCAAATTTTTCTAAAACTATTTTTGAAGAATTATGTATAAAGAATAAAGTTCTTTATAGTAATTTATCTTTTTTAATTGGTATTGCACATGATTTTGCCAAATCCACTACTTTTTTCCAAGCAAAATTATTCCATGATGTTAAAACTGAAAAAGCAAATCATAGTTTTTTATCAGCGGTTTTTGGATATTATGTTGTCAAAAATCACTTAGAAAATAATGATGATTTAGATTATTATCCTTCTATGGTTTATTTGATTATTTTAAAACATCATGGTAATTTATCCAGTCTTGATAAAGAATTAAATAAAATTTATAAATATAATAAAATAGCAAAAGTTCAAATTGAGGATATTAAAAAGAATTTAGAGAATAATTCTCTTAAAAAATTTTACAATCAATACAATATTTCTTTAGATGATTTTTTAGGTAATTATGATGATATTCTTAGGGATTTGAAAGATGATTTGGATGAGTTGCGTTTTGAAGAAGATTTATTTATTTATTTAAATATTATAATATTGTATTCTGTTTTATTAGATGCTGATAAAATGGATGCATCTGAAACAAAATTGCCAAATCGTGTTGAATTACCTAAAGATATTGTTAGTAAATTTAAATTTGTGAATTTTAGAGATCATCATCAGGAAATTAATAAAATACGTGAAGAAGCTTATTTAGAAGTTGTTAATAATATTAATAATTCTGATTTAAACCATAAAATTTATTCTATTGATTTACCTACAGGTAGTGGTAAAACATTAACTGCATTTTCTACAGCTTTAAATCTTAGAGATAAAGTTAAAAATGAGTTAAATTTCACTCCTAGAATTATATATTGCTTACCTTTTTTAAGTGTTATAGATCAGACTGAGAAAATATTTTCAGATATTTTGGAGTTATCTGGAAAAACAGGGAATAATATCATGTTAAAACATGATTATTTGTCTGATATGAATTATAAAGTAAATGAGGATAATGAGGAACCTTACCCTATTGCTAATGCTAGATTACTTATTGAAGGATGGAACTCTGAAATCATCATCACTACTTTTATTCAATTCTTCTATAGTCTTATTAGTAATAAAAATAGGGCTTTAAAAAAGTTTCACAATATGACTAATTCAATTATTATCCTCGATGAAGTTCAATCTATTCCTTATAATTATTGGAAATTAATTAATTTAATGTTAAAAAATTTAGCTTATGAATTTAATTCATGGATTATTTTAATGACAGCTACTCAACCATTAATTTTTACAAATGATGAAATCATCCCCTTAGTTACTAATAAAAAATATTATTATGATAATTTTAATAGAATGAATTATCAATTTGATTTAAATGATGTGAATATTGATATCTTTAAAGAAAATATTGTAAAAGATATTGAAATTAATAATGATAAATCTTTCATGTTTGTATTAAATACTGTTAACTCTTCAAAAGAAGTTTATGAGTTTATTAAGGCATATTTCATTGAAAATGGTCATGAGTTAGTTATTGATTCTGAAAAGGGTATTGTATATGTTGATGATGATATTCAGTTAGTGTATTTATCTACAAATATTATTCCTCATTATAGATTAAAACGTATGAAACAAATTAAAGAATCTAATAAACGAAGTATTATTGTCAGTACTCAATTAGTTGAAGCAGGTGTTGATATTAGTGTAGATATTATTTATAGGGATTTTGCCCCTATGGATTCCATTATTCAAACTGCAGGGCGTTGTAATCGTAATGATACGAGAGATAAAGGTCTTGTAAATGTAGTTTCATTAATTAATGATAAAAATAAGCGTTTTTCTAGTTTTGTTTATGATGCAATATTACTTGATGCTACTCGTTATGTATTACAAGGTAAAACTCTAATAACTGAAAAGGAATTTAATATCTTCGCATCAGATGAATATTATAAATATCTGGCTAATTATGGATCTACAGAAGATTCTAGGGATTTAATAAAAATAATTGAAAGATTAAATTTA
Source organism: archaeon (assembly GCA_024409185.1). GTDB lineage: Archaea > Methanobacteriota > Methanobacteria > Methanobacteriales > Methanobacteriaceae > Methanobrevibacter. The sequence continues at coordinate 16,402 of JAKSUD010000001.1, read as the reverse complement.
AATGAAATCCCACATAATTTTAAATTAATTAATAATGATGTTGAGAAAATTGATGTATTTATTGAAGTTAATGAGGAAGCATCAAAAATATGGGATGAATTTGAAAGAATTAGTTCTAATCCGAATATTTTTGAGCGTAAAAATGAATTTTTAAGCATTAAATCTCATTTTTATGAATACATTGTTTCTGTAAATATTAAAAAATTAGGAACAACAGTTCTTGAAAAGGAATGGTTAGGCCATATAGATGTAAATGATATTTCTAGAAAATATGATATTGAAATTGGATTTAAAACTCCTGATGAAGAAAGTGTATTTTTTATTTAATAATTTGAGGGAGTGTAAATTATTAATATAACTGGAGTCATGGTTCAATATTATATTACTTGTAAAAGAGAATTATGGTTTTTTGCAAATCAAATTAATATGAATTATAATAATGATGATATTGATATTGGCAAATATATTCATAAAAAAAGTTATTCTCGCGAAAATAAAGAGATTCAATTTGATAATATGGTTTTTGACTATGTTAAAGATGAAGATGGTTTAACTATTTTTGAAGTTAAAAAGTCTAGCAACTTACCTATTGGTGCTAAATATCAATTATATTTCTATTTGTATTCTATGAAAAAGATAGGGGCTGATTTAAAGGGTGTTTTGGTTTATCCTAAAGAAAGAAAAAGAGAACATCTTGTATTGTCTGATGATGTTATTGAAAAGTTGGATAATATTATTGAAGATATTCCCAAAATTGTTAATTTAAATAAACCTCCAAAAGCAGAAAAGAAACCTTATTGTAAGAATTGTTCTTTCTTTGAATTATGTATGGTATGATTTAAGGAGTGTTTTTTTATGAAAAATCCATTATATATTACATCTCATGGAATCTTATCTAGAAAAGGGAATACTTTGTATTTTATTAATAAAGATGTTGAAAAAACTATTCCAATTCATGCAATTAATGAAATTAATTGTCATGGGAAAGTCTCATTAAAATCTGGTGCATCTTCTTTATTGATGAAAGAAGGAATCCCTGTAAATTTTTTTAATAAATATGGTTTTTATGAAGGGTCTTTATATCCTAAAATTAAATTAAATTCAGGGCTTGTTGTTGTTAATCAATCTAAATACTATTTAGATAATGAAAAAAGATGTTTTATTGCTAAAGAATTTGTAGAAGGTATAAAACACAATATTTTAAAAACTTTAAAATATTATTCTAAAAAAGGTAAAGATGTTGATTCATTTATTAATGAAATTGAAAAAGAACCGATTAATGGAGAGATTTCTCAAGTTATGAGTTCTGAAGGTAGAATTTGGAAACACTATTATCAAAGTTTTGATTTTATTTCCAAAAAATTTACTTTAGATAAAAGAGAGATACGACCCCCTACTAATGAATTAAATTCTTTAATTTCATTCGGCAATTCTCTACTTTATGCAACTACTTTATCTGAATTATATCAAACTTATCTACATCCATCGGTAAGTTTCTTACATGAACCTTCAGAAAGACGTTTTTCATTGGCTTTAGATTTTGCCGATATTTTTAAACCAATTATTGTTAGTAGGGTTATTTTTAAGCTACTTAATACTAATAAAATCACAGAAAAACATTTTGATAAAGATGTTGGAGTTCTACTCAATGATAAAGGTAAACAAATTTTCATTTCAGAATATCAAAATAAATTAGAAACAACCATTAAACATAAAGATCTTAATAAAAAAGTTTCATATAGATATCTAATAAGATTAGAAGGTTATAAATTAATTAAACATATTTTGGAGGATAAAAAATACGAAAGTTTTAAGATGTGGTGGTAATGTATCTTGTAGTCGTTTATGACATTAGTGTTGAAAGAGTTAATAAAGTTCATAAATTCCTTAAAACTTACCTGCATTGGCAGCAAAATTCTGTTTTTGAAGGTAAAGTTACTAAATCTCAATATCATATGATTATTCAAGAATTAGAAGATCTAACTGATAGTAGTGTGGATTCGGTTATGATTTATTCATTTCCAAAAAAATATTTAAATAAAACAATTTTAGGTATTGAAAAAAATACTATAAATTTTATATTGTGAAATTTTCTTATTTTTTGTCTACCTTTATAAATGAGTTACATTATTATAGGTGGACTTTATATATTAGTTAATTAGAGTGTTTTTAATCCTTTATTATATTATTTTAAGTGATTTTTTGTACGGTTTAAAATAGACTTAATAGTATGGAAACCACGTGTCTTTATTAGTCAAATCATGCGTGGTAAGGGTTTAAAATAGACTTAATAGTATGGAAACTCTTTTCATAGACCTCTTCAAAGACTTCATTCTCAAAGTTTAAAATAGACTTAATAGTATGGAAACATGGTGATAAAATGAAAATTGAAATCAAAAAATATAGTTTAAAATAGACTTAATAGTATGGAAACTAATAATATATTCTCTGATGACTTAATGAATGCAGCAGGTTTAAAATAGACTTAATAGTATGGAAACTCCTCATGTGTAATCAAATATAATACACCAGTCTCACGTTTAAAATAGACTTAATAGTATGGAAACTCCAGTCTTTCAGCCATTATAAAATGGGGTACAAAGGTTTAAAATAGACTTAATAGTATGGAAACGCAGCATAAGCAGGCACACCCTCTAATTCAAGAAAAGGTTTAAAATAGACTTAATAGTATGGAAACCTGCTCATTTCAGGAGGTTGACAATAAAAAATAAGAGGTTTAAAATAGACTTAATAGTATGGAAACGTAACGGTTTAAATGATGATGAAACTTATTATAGTGGTTTAAAATAGACTTAATAGTATGGAAACACATATATTACTCTATTAGGTTCTGATATATTGAGTAGTTTAAAATAGACTTAATAGTATGGAAACTAAATGAGTGGTATTAACTTAGCAATGTTTAAAGCTGGTTTAAAATAGACTTAATAGTATGGAAACATGCAAGGTAGCAAGCACCTGTAATACATGTAGGAGTGTTTAAAATAGACTTAATAGTATGGAAACTTAAATTAGAGGTTTTTTAAAAATGTTGGATTTGGGTTTAAAATAGACTTAATAGTATGGAAACTTGTTGAAAGTGAAGAAGATAACTCATATCTTACTGGTTTAAAATAGACTTAATAGTATGGAAACGCAAACATACTTCATGATGTGCATAGTGATGAAGATGTTTAAAATAGACTTAATAGTATGGAAACTATATTAGTAATAATATATATAATATTAGGAAATAAGTTTAAAATAGACTTAATAGTATGGAAACCTTGTTAACGGGTAGTGGTGATGATGGTAAAAGTATGTTTAAAATAGACTTAATAGTATGGAAACAATAATGTATGCTCCTTTAACATGGTTAATTTTTTCAGGTTTAAAATAGACTTAATAGTATGGAAACATAGATAATCCACGTTTAGCAGCCTCCACTTTCAAAGTTTAAAATAGACTTAATAGTATGGAAACAGGAGACGATACTCCACCGTAACCACAGTTAACAACGTTTAAAATAGACTTAATAGTATGGAAACTACTTATTCTTCTTGAACGAAGCTATAGCAGTATACCGTTTAAAATAGACTTAATAGTATGGAAACTTCTTTTTCGGTCTTTTTTTAACCCATTGGTGCACCCTGTTTAAAATAGACTTAATAGTATGGAAACTATTAAAACGAATATATAAATACCTTCTATTACTCCGTTTAAAATAGACTTAATAGTATGGAAACAATCCTCAAAATAACTAACAGGTGCTTTCTTACAAGCGTTTAAAATAGACTTAATAGTATGGAAACTTGTGTTATTTTGAACATATGTCTGTTTTAAAGAGCGTGTTTAAAATAGACTTAATAGTATGGAAACGCAGATAGATACAACGTAAGCTGGGCAGCACTCGATCGTTTAAAATAGACTTAATAGTATGGAAACAGACTATTAGCTAACAGTTTTGTATTAGTAACACCAGGTTTAAAATAGACTTAATAGTATGGAAACGTAGGAAAATGGAAGTTGAAGGATATTAAATTTTCCAGTTTAAAATAGACTTAATAGTATGGAAACGTTCCACCAACTCCAAACGCAAACCCCATTCCTCATCGTTTAAAATAGACTTAATAGTATGGAAACTATATGAGGAGATAAAAAGTATAAACAGGTAATAAAAGTTTAAAATAGACTTAATAGTATGGAAACTCAGTCATGGATAATTTCTTACCAACAACTTCTTTAGTTTAAAATAGACTTAATAGTATGGAAACGTTATTCATGAAAGAATAGACGATAAAATGAATTCGGTTTAAAATAGACTTAATAGTATGGAAACTATATAAAAATTATATATTTAGATGTGATCAATTATGAGTTTAAAATAGACTTAATAGTATGGAAACATATATATAGTTTTCTATTTGTTTCTCAATATTTATAGTTTAAAATAGACTTAATAGTATGGAAACACAACCCCTAACCTTTGCCTATACACTCTTTTGAGACGTTTAAAATAGACTTAATAGTATGGAAACGTAATACTAATTTTGTTTAGATAAATGAGTATCCTGTTTAAAATAGACTTAATAGTATGGAAACTCACAAAATAGTAATTTATACAACATAATATATATAGTTTAAAATAGACTTAATAGTATGGAAACATGTTCCTTCTCCTATAAAGATGCCTGCTTATCATCGTTTAAAATAGACTTAATAGTATGGAAACAGACTATTAGCTAACAGTTTTGTATTAGTAACACCAGGTTTAAAATAGACTTAATAGTATGGAAACGTAGGAAAATGGAAGTTGAAGGATATTAAATTTTCCAGTTTAAAATAGACTTAATAGTATGGAAACGTTCCACCAACTCCAAACGCAAACCCCATTCCTCATCGTTTAAAATAGACTTAATAGTATGGAAACTATATGAGGAGATAAAAAGTATAAACAGGTAATAAAAGTTTAAAATAGACTTAATAGTATGGAAACTCAGTCATGGATAATTTCTTACCAACAACTTCTTTAGTTTAAAATAGACTTAATAGTATGGAAACGTTATTCATGAAAGAATAGACGATAAAATGAATTCGGTTTAAAATAGACTTAATAGTATGGAAACTATATAAAAATTATATATTTAGATGTGATCAATTATGAGTTTAAAATAGACTTAATAGTATGGAAACATATATATAGTTTTCTATTTGTTTCTCAATATTTATAGTTTAAAATAGACTTAATAGTATGGAAACACAACCCCTAACCTTTGCCTATACACTCTTTTGAGACGTTTAAAATAGACTTAATAGTATGGAAACGTAATACTAATTTTGTTTAGATAAATGAGTATCCTGTTTAAAATAGACTTAATAGTATGGAAACTCACAAAATAGTAATTTATACAACATAATATATATAGTTTAAAATAGACTTAATAGTATGGAAACATGTTCCTTCTCCTATAAAGATGCCTGCTTATCATCGTTTAAAATAGACTTAATAGTATGGAAACGACTATACTATAAATTGTATTGAATACTGTTATATAGTTTAAAATAGACTTAATAGTATGGAAACCCCTAGAAGAGATGCCATTCACCAAAATTATGAAAAGTTTAAAATAGACTTAATAGTATGGAAACAAACAACACATATATTGATTTTGCTGTACTGTGTATGGTTTAAAATAGACTTAATAGTATGGAAACTGTTTGTGTTTGTGTCGATACTGTTGTTTTTTTCAATGTTTAAAATAGACTTAATAGTATGGAAACTGGTCAATCATCTGAAAGTGCTGGTAAGATTGGTGTGTGTTTAAAATAGACTTAATAGTATGGAAACAATCCACTGAAAACGTTAAAAAAATCGTTGAAGAACGTTTAAAATAGACTTAATAGTATGGAAACTCATTCATAAGGAAAGAAGTTTGCACAGCCTGTTCTGGGTTTAAAATAGACTTAATAGTATGGAAACCCATAAACACTCACTGAAGTAGGTACTTTGTTATTTGTTTAAAATAGACTTAATAGTATGGAAACGGCAAACATAAAAAAAATCCTAAAAAAATAGGAACAGTTTAAAATAGACTTAATAGTATGGAAACTCCACTTTTGGTTTAGTTGATCCGATTATTGTTAATTGTTTAAAATAGACTTAATAGTATGGAAACAAAAAAAATGATGACTCTAACAAAATGAGTCATCGTAGTTTAAAATAGACTTAATAGTATGGAAACGAATACGCTCAATTAAGAAAGTACAATACTCAAAATCGTTTAAAATAGACTTAATAGTATGGAAACTATGTATGTGGGGGATTTGTCCCCCTCGAAAAATTCAGTTTAAAATAGACTTAATAGTATGGAAACATAGTGTTCGTCAGTGCGTTTTTGCAAGTGATAAGGAGTTTAAAATAGACTTAATAGTATGGAAACATAAGGGAGTAGAGGATGGGAAAGACTATACTCTACTAGTTTAAAATAGACTTAATAGTATGGAAACAACGTTCAACTTCATATTCTGTTTGCAACTTTTCGAGTTTAAAATAGACTTAATAGTATGGAAACTTTTCAACTGTAAAAAAACAATCTTAAATGTATAAAAGTTAAAAAGGAGTGATTTAATTAACACTCATTGTAATATACAACTGCTTTAATAGGTTTTTTAGGAGGTTCTAGACTAATTGAATTTTCACCACATCTACTTTAGTAGAGGATAAAGATTTTAATGAATTATAGACATCTTTTCTAATATTTTAATTTCAGCATTTAATTTATCTGTTTGTATTTAATATCTTTCTTGAACTGTTCTAAATCTTCTTGAGAACTTAAAAGTTTTTCATAAATATTATATTTTTTCAGCATTTTAACTGCTTAATATCAGCTGTAACTTATCAATGTTGTCTTGTGAATTATTAAATATGCTGTAAAGTAATCATAGATATTGAAGTATAACTGAAGCTTCTAAGAGTGAAATATCATAGAGTAAATGTATGAAATAAGATACTAGTACATTTTTTGTCTTAACATATGAATAAACCTCACAAATGGATCCAAAGCCTCGAAATATAATGCATTCAATAATTTTTAGGGAACCACCATAACCAGTAAAATGCCAAGCACCAAATAAAATCATAGTAACAAAAGCAGCAAAAACAACTCCCATTTTACGATTATTACTCAATTTATAAAACACTGCTAAACTCAATATGAACACAAAAAACTTAAATAACTCTTCATCAACTAAACAAAATGCAAGTTTAACGGTCTGTAACAAATATTCAACGGATAAGCCAAAAGAAACAGCATTTAAACTCTCATCAGGAGGAAAATTTATCCATGATGTTATTACACACAATAAGAATACAGAAATCATAGATAAGATAGTTAATTTAAATATAAGCGGAATATCTTTTTTTGTTAATTTTTTAAAAATCAAAGATATTTTAAACCTACTAATAATTAATGTAACTATAATAGGTAATAAAAGAACCACCCAACGGATGCATGGAACAGGAGTTAATTGAGTATAAAATAAAAATATTAAAATAATTACTAATATGAGAATCCAATCTAATTTACTTAATTTAGGATTAGCTTTATAAAAAGGAAAATCAGCACTTTCTCTCTCAAAACTAAATCTATCATCTCTCATACTAATCAACAAAAGTAATTTCGAATTGTTTTCCTAAGAATCTCTATTATCTATAATAATTATGCGATTATCTTTAATAATAGATGAAATGAGAGCTTTACCTTTTCTAACAGCTTTTTTAACAGAGGATTTTTATGAATTAATTTAATATTAATTAACTCCTTGTTCTTTCTCAATAAATACAGAAAATTCTGCCGTATTATTTATGAATATTTTTTTAAATTCGTTTGAACTATAAATCTTATAATCATTAAACCATCTATCAACATAATGTTGATATTTTCCTAACTTCTCCTTTACTTTTCTTCCTCTACTCAATACCTGGGAATTAGATAGATTATGACTATCATCTATAACGATTATTATTTTAGTGTACATTTTAGATAATAATGAAACTAAATCTTTAATTTGATCTTCTTCTTTAATGTTTTTCTTTAAACAATACTCTTCATAAGCTTCAGGTAATAGAAGAAATAAAGATTCTATTGGTTTCTTTTTTAACTGAGAAAAAATCTTATCTTCTCGAATTTTGTAGAGCAAGTCAGATATATTCTCTGCAATATAACAACAATCCGAGTCTTTCTTATGAAAACACTTTTCTTCTAATAATTTTAATAATTCTATTTTTTCAGGATATCTTCTTTTCATACCTTTGAATTCAATAAAATAAAGTTTAAAATTACCTTTTTTATTTATTAAATATAAACCATCAACAGAAGACGGTCGGTTTTTATGATAAATTATCCTGCATAGAGTATCTAAGGATATCATATGATAATCGGATTTAACTAAACTTTCTTGGTTATCATTTTTAGAAATATTCGTAATAGAATCATAAACAGGCCTACAGTCTTTCGAAATAATTCTATCTTCTTTGTAATACATAAGAAAATCTTTGAATTTATTATAATCCTCGTAATCATCTATCATTATAAATACTCCTCATTTTTATATTCATTTTCAAATCTAATTCTATTAAGAGTATTAAACGGATCACCTAAGTTATCATATATCTTATCTAATTCTTTCCTACTAATTTTATTAATATCATATTTGTTTTTTTCATATTTTTCAGCTAAATAAAAATTGATTTTATCAGATATATCATAATGTTCAGAGTATACTTCCATTGCTTCAATGAAAAAAGGACTATGAGAATTAATATAAAATATAATGTTAAGCTCCTTAGATAGTAAAATAATGATTTCAGCAAGAGCAACTTGCCATTCAGGATGTAAGTTAACTTCTGGTTCATCAATAAATACAAAACCATTCTCTTTAAGAATATCTTTGTTTAGTAAATTTTGTAAAATACCTATTTGTTTAATTCCTGAAGCTGTATGACTCATATTGTATTCATCATCATCAGTTTTGTAAATAAATTTTCTTTCTTTGAAATTAAACTTGATTCTACCATTAATTATCTTTTCTAACTTTTTCTTTAATTCTATTATTTCTTCTGAAGATTCATCATAGACATCAATTTCTTCTTTTTCATACATGAGCTTTTTTAATAAGTCTTGTATATGAAAAGGAGGCTTATTTGTTCGAATTTTAGGATAGACTGAAAGATAACTACTATTGTAACGTAAATCTAAAATGGATAGAAAATCAATATAAACAACTGTAGGTATAACAGACTTTAAACTACCTTTTTCGGGTTTTTTTATAGTTCTATTTTTTAAGTGTAATGAATATATGAACTCCTTTTCACCCAAAGCTCCTGAAAATTTAATTTTAGAATCTGTGATAGGTACTTCAAACTCAGAAGATAATACCTTAATCATAATACGGTTATATTTATCATCTGATTCATTAATCTCAATATCTCTTTTTATACGTTCAAACTCTCTAATTGAGTAAGTATCATATAGAGATTCCTTATAAATTTTTGATAAATTCTCCAAAGCCTCTTTGTATTTTCCTGAAACTAATTTATTATAAATCTCATCTATTTCATCACCACCCGTATTTTCATCTTCTTTGAAACGTTCAAGTCTATATATTAATAATTCTAGTTTACGATAAATACTACTATTTGCTAATTGATTTCCTTCTTCTGATAAACTTACTAAGAAAGAATATAATACTTTGCTTAAAGTAGATTTACCAGAAGCATTAACTCCACCAACAACGTTAATTTGATTCATTTCAATCTTCGCATTATTAATAGCACAAAAATTTTCTATTTCAAGTAAGAGATTGTTTAAAACACCAATTTTATTTTCATTAACCATAAAAAAACACCTTAATTAATAACCTTCTTAAAAAAAAATATTTTTTTAACATGACCCCTTTTATTAAATTGTACAATAAAAATTATTTTTCATAATCTTTTATTAAATAGTTGATGTCTTCTTTGAAGATATTAACTATTTCTTTAAATGAATGGTATTTGTGTGTATTAAATTTTCTTTCTTCAACATATAATGGTTTATAAATGATTTCTTGTTGAGTATTTACATCCAAACACCACTTTTTCAATCTTTTTAATTTCAAAGGAACATTTAAATCAACCATACCTTTAGTTTCAACAACATAAATCTCATTTTCTTTTGTTTTAACCAAAAAATCAGGATAATATTTAGAAATAGAACCATTTTTATTTTGATAATCAACAAAGAAATCTAATTTTGGATATATTTTAGTATATGAAATTACATCATTAAAATTTTCTAATGCTTCTGCAAATCTTAATTCAAGATGGCTATCTCCAATAATTTTATTAAAAACAGATTTTTTGGGTACTAAATAGGCTTGTTCTGAAACAATGAAAGGTCTTGTATCTCGAATACTTTTAATATCTTTAATCTTAGGAGTAATTGAACTTGTAGTTAAGTTGGATATATAGTAAACAAACGTTTCAATTAAAAAGTTTTTTACTTTTACATCAGATAAGTTCTTTAGAACATTAGGGTTATTTAAATCCACTTTTTCATTAAATAAGTAATTTGTAATGTATTCTTTTAATTTTTCATAAACAGTACTACTTCCAAATGAATATCTAGCTTCATCAAGGATAACTTCTGTAAAAAATTTAAGCATTGATCTATAATCAATTTTATCTCTATCTGTTAAGATTAAAGTATGATCCTTTTTATTAGTAGTTATATGTTTAAAATTTATACTCCTTTGTTCTTCCACATTAAATTTCTTTAATTTAAATTTTTCAGATCCAAATTGACTAACATCCAAATTACGAAGCTTTTTAAAATCTTTATAAAAAGTAGGTCCCATTATAGGGATTCCAATATCTAACTTATTTAAATCTTTGTTTTCATCTACTTCAATTATTATTGCTGGAGATTTCTCACTTGGAACACCCATACTACACTCTCCTAACTCAACTCCTTCGCTTTTAATTTTCTCAACAAAATCCATAAAAGCTTCAGTTCCAATAATCATTAATTTTTCTTTAATATCAGGATACATTTTTCTTAATCCTCTTCCTAATGTTTGTTCTGGAAGAATTTTAGATTTAGAATTAAATGATCTTAAACCAACAATAGTAGTAACATTTTTAACATCCCATCCTTCTTTTAAAACTAATACAGAAACAATAACTTTATAAGGATTATCTAATCTATCTATTTCATTAGCTGCTTTTCTTAATTCCTCTAAATGCGTTTTGTCTTCTTTATTTTTATCTTTTAATTCCCCATTGGTTTTCGTATGAATTGTAAGAACTGAACCTTTAAACTCATAGTAATTGTTTTCTAAATACCGAGCAACAGCATCACATTTTTTAGTATCTTCAACCATAACAAACAAAACAGCTTTTTTACCTAATTTAATATGCTCTTCGTATGCTTTTTTCCATTCCAAATAACCAACATGAAGATGGTCTTCATATTTTTCTTCAATTTTATAAGATTCTTTTTCTTTAATATTTTTTCTACTTTCTTCATCTGGAAGATATGGTTGTTTAACAATATTTTGATGAATTGCTTCAACTAAAGGATAATCAACAACAGTTTGTGGAAAAATAAAACCTTTCGTATTTTTTGGAGTAGCTGTGAAATCAACTTGTAAAGAAACTCCACTTTTTTTATGTTTAAGATTATTATGAATATCTTCTATTGATTTAAACCATTGAAGAGAAGTATCATGTATGTGATGTGCTTCATCGTTTAAAACTAATAATTCATCGATATCTCTAACAATGTTTCCTAAATCTACATGTTCCTCTTTAATATTCTTTGCCTTTTCTCCTAAGAAATAGTTTATTGTATTTTCATCTGCAAAAGAAGGTTCTTTATAACGACTATCATAAACTCTATGAATATTAGTCAAAAATATATTTCCATTTTTATTTAACATGTGCACATTATCTTGAACATGAAGTTTTAATTGGAAATCTGATCTCCAATTATGTCCGCAATATCCATTATCTGGAAGCATGGGGTCCTTAAAAAATATTTTAAGTCCATCAAAATCAGAAAGAATTCTATCTAAAACAATAATGTTAGGAGTTATAACTAAAAAATTCCTAGATAGATTAGAATCCGTTTCATAAGTTTTATTGAAATAAGACCAAACTAATATTAAACTTAAAACTTTAGTCTTTCCACTTCCTGTTGCCATTTTAATAACAAAACGGCTCCATGTTTCAGTAAAATCTTTCTCTGAAACAAGTCCAGAATTATCAAATTGTAACAAATCATGTTTATCTTTTACTTTAACTATTTCATGAAGATAAATCACAGTTTCAACTGCTTCTCTTTGAGCAAAATAATACTTAAAATTAACCATTCCTTCAGATTTTTGAATCCAATGATCTTGCTCAAACCAAAAATGCAATAGATTTTTTGTTGTTTCAGTTGCACCTAAATAGTTTGAATCTCTCCATTCTTTAACTTTATGTCTTATTTTGTAAACTAAAGGAGGAATTAATAGATAATCCTTTTTAAGAGTTTTTTTATCAGGAAACCATCTTTTATTTGGGTCCAAGATAGTATAGGGGGATATTGGAAAATCATTAGGAAGAGCCATAATTTAACCTCCTTTATTATCCACTTCAATTATTTTCATCGTATCATTACCAAAGATATCTACAATTTTAATGGCAATTTTAGTTTTGCCTCTCTTGATTTTATAAGGAGGAGATTGAAGTTTTAGGTTTCGATTTTGTTTTGTTCTAAAACTTTGCCATTCATTTTCAAATATTCTGTCAAAAACGTCTTTAGGTATATATTTTAATGCTAAATCAATTCCTTGATTTTTAGCATAATCTTGAATATCTGGTGCTAAGCCCATTTCAAACTCAAAACCTAAAATATCAATTTTAGTTAATTTCTTCTCAATACATTCATTTAAGACATCTTCAACCAAAGGTCGGGATACTGGTAAGTCAATTGGACCGATTGATACGAATCTTCCCATTTTATTACCATGTATTGTTTTAAAATTATATATTTTTTGAGCTTTATAAGCTTCTAGTATTAATGAAATAAATTCTTCTTCTTTTTTAAGTAATACTTTTTCTTGATCTTTATCTTCTAAATTTTGATTGATGCTCATATAATGTTGTCTTTCATATTTTCCGAGATTTAGTATTTCAAAAGATCTATAATCTTGTCCAGAATCTTTTAAAGTCCGTTGAATATTAATCATTCTTTTTCTAGTAGTGTGTATTGCAAATTTTCCTAAGTCAGAACCAATCCATTTTCTACCTAATTTTTCAGCAACAGCTAATGTAGTACCCGAACCACAAAAGAAATCAGCTACTAAATCATTTTTATTGGAAGAAGATTCAATAATTCTTTCTAAAAGTTTCTCTGGTTTTTGGGAGGATAATCTACTCTTTCATTAGAAGTCCTACCAACCATATCGACTTGCCAAACATCTTTCATATTAACTAAAGTATACCAACCAATCTTATCTTCATACTCTTTAACATTTTTAAATCTATAAGGTTTTAATCCTCTATTGTAGGATTTTTCTTTTAAAACATTGAAAGTATAGTTATCAGATTTTCTATATAGTAATATCGTATCATGTTTTCTACCAAAATAATTATTACTTATTCCTCCAGATTTATAATTCCATATAATTTCATTAAGGAAATTCTCTTTACCAAAAATTTCATCTAAGATTAATTTAATATAACTATTAACTCTCCAATCACAATGAATAAATATAACACCATCATCAGACAATAAATCTTTCATTAAAGTTAATCTTTCATAAATCATTGCAATAAAACTATCTTCACCATTTCCCCAAGTATCACGGTATGCTATTTCTTCTAAAACATTAGATTTTTTAGTAATAGATTCTTCACCTATTTCTATTTTCATTGAAAAATCAGCACCAACATCAAAAGGAGGATCGATATAAATAAGTTTAATTCCTCCTTGCTTTTCTATCTCTTCTTTTAATGGTCCATTTTTAAGACTACTTAAAATGAGTTTATTGTCTCCCCAAATTAATTTATTAGACCATCCTTTTATTTGTCTACCCCGATGATCAACATCAAAATTAAAAATATCTGATTGTTTATCAGACTTAACTCCTTTTAATCTAGGTTCATCGATACGTTCTATTGTTTGAAAAGGTAAAACAACATTAAAAACTTCATTTGTTTTACCTTCCCAAATAAGTTCTACTTTCCGATTATTATCAAAAAGTTTAAATCTGTATTCATCTGGAAGGGTTTTACCTTCTTCAAGTAAAGATAGAATTTCCCTTATTTCATCAGCCCTTAATCTCACACTAAAACACACCAAAAAAATACTATAATTAAATTTACAATATTAATAGATTTTTAATTAGAAATTTTTTTAGATAATAATATATAAACATCATTTCTTTTAATTAATTATTAAATTTATCTTTATCTTTTTTTAATATTTAATTTTATTATAGATTCAACTCTGCACCTTAAAAAATAAATCAAGAGTGTACAAATCTTTCTTAATACTCTCCATAACTTCCCTAACATCAATATGCTCTTTTTTATCTACATTCCTATTTGTATTAACAGAACTTTCTTTCATCAGTAACTTAGCTGCCAAATCACCAGCCGCTTTAATCTCTTTCAAGGAAGGATTATTATCCAATTCACTATCAGCCAAAATCAATACTCCGAATAGCCAACCTATTAGCTTTCAAATACTTTTCATTTGTTTCTGCTTCAAACAACTTCTTATTCTCTTCAACAACAGAAGTATCATGAAGATTAGCCCGTTCTGTCCAATTCCATTCGGCTGATAGTTTTTTAATATATTTCAAGCTTCTACCAGTATTTTTTGCCACTTTCCTAAGATTTCTATCTATACCAAGTGTTAAATACTCTTTTATTTCTGGACGAGCATTTAAAGGATTCAAACGATTAACAGAATCTTCAAAATTCTTTACAAACTGTTTTAACACGGGATTTTCTGTAATTGCTTCACTACAATCACCTAATAACTTAGGAACATCCACCACCTTAGGATTTACAACCACATTAGAAGCTTTAAGATTATCATTATTAATACAATGCTTATTTATCATACCAATAAGATAATTCAAATGACTAATAGTATCATTTAGATTAGGTTGCATAGGAGTTAGAATATTATTTAAATCACTTAATAACTTTTTAGATATTAGGATTATTATAAAATTAGGTTTTAACTGTCCTTGAATCTTTACTAAATTAACCATCTTAGGTTTTAAAGTATCACCAAATAAAATAAACTCTAAGGATTCAATACTTTTTAAGTCTAATTCATCTTTAATCTTGGCTTTTAATTTAACATATTTCTTATTAAGAGTTATAGATTTACCAATTAGACCATAATTATGATTAAATAACTCTTTTTGTGTAAGTTTACCAGTAATATTAACCCATTCAGACTTATTAACACTTAAACCAAAAGAATTAAAATTTAAATGATTTTCATTATTAGTTACAATAATAGTTATACCTGTATAACATACTTAAAAGTTTCCAACGAATAAATAACTTGTCATTAAATAAAATACCATCTTTTCTTACTTCTTTAACATGTCCAAAATGATATTGATTACCTATAAACATATGGACGATAATATTATTTCTATTATCTTTATGAAGCTCTTTTAAATCTTCAATGGATATGTTTTTTATTACATTGCATTTAAGACCTTGATTAGTTAAAGCATTAGTTAAACCCAGTATACTGGTAGTATTATTAACCGTGTTTGTTCTTTAATTCCAGTTTCTACATCCACCGTTTTATTATAGGACTTCATGACACCAATATAAGATTCAACGGCACATGGTACAGTAGATAAATCAGATGAATCATTAGATACGGTATTAGTAGTTTTATTATTAGTTAAATTAACATTATTAAAATCAGATAAAACAGTATTATTTAACTCTAAACTATTATCTCCAACAGTAGTTAAAGAATCAGTATTATTATCTGTTGCACATACACCACTAACACCAACCAACAATAACAATAATGTCAATAGTAAACCACATTTTTTATTAAACATATCCTCTATCTCCCGCTTAAATATTATTATACTGATATTTGGATATCAAAACCATAATATTAAAAGAGAGCCTATTTAAATTAAATAAAAAAATTTAATAGATAGGATAAACAGATAATTAGATTGTATCTAAGTATACATAATATTTTCAATAAACCTTTAAAAAAGGAGCATACATTATTGTTTTTTGTTAATGCCTAAAAATATTAAATTTTGAGCATTAACAAAACCTCCCTTATCAATATAAAAGAGAAAACTATTTTTTGTTAAA